>JABJMI010000766.1 GCA_018659505.1 Planctomicrobium sp. | reverse complement strand
TCACCGAACCCACTGGTGTTGATTTCAGGTGTTGCAGTGACTTCGCTTTTTACTGGCTCTGGTTGAGCTTGTTGTGTCGCTGCTGCTACATCGGACTGCTGCGGGTTCAGTCCGTTCTCAATTGCTGTGATTGCAACTTCGAGAGTAATCCCCTGATCAAGAAATTTGACCATCGGGTTGTCTTTGAAGGCATGCAGTTTCGCAGGGAGTTCTTTTCTTGCCAAGACGATTGAACAACCTTCGGGTTTCTTGCTTTGAAAGAGATTCAGCACACGCTCTGCAACGGCTCCGTCACTTAACTCCCAGCGTTGATCGATCATCAGCAGATCGACATCTTCAATCGAAAGAAGCGAGAGCACTGTTGAGAGATGAGTTGAGAGAACAACTTTGTAGTTCGCTTCCAATTGCTCGCGGAGTTGTGAGCAAAAATTTACGTCGGGACTGGAGATGACTAAGGTTGGCTGAGACATGTGTTATTTCTTTCGCCGTTCTACGACAAATTGTTTTGGTGAGAGCTGTGAGAGCGTCAAAACAATTTGCCAGACTATGTGGCACAACCGGATGCTGCGAAAGACTCAATGCGTTTCAAGGTTGGTGAGAGCAACTTCGAAGCGTTGGTTGTTGGAGTTCGAGATTCGAATGAACTCAATAGAAACAACTTCAGTGCCAATTCAGGGTAACATCTATCAACAGACACTCAATTGCTAATGATGTGAGTTATTTGACACACAATTCGGAAACATCTTGCAAAGAACTTCAAACATGTTCGATCAAGGATGATGCCCGCAAGCAACATCTGAGTAGCATCATGTTGAGTTACTGCATCATCTATGTAGCAGGTGAGACCGAAATCCAACGTAGCAATACTGGCATTAAGAAAATGTTGCTGACTAAGCCGCCGACCATGGCGATACTGACCAGAATTCCAAAGTCTGCCAGCGGGACGAAATTGGAAAGGATCAACACACTGAAACCGGCAACAAGTCCAAGATTCGCGAGGACTAACACCAGTCCGACATCACCGTGTGAATTCTCCGCAGCGGTCAGGTGATCTAAACCTTCTCTCCTTAAACGAAGATAAGAGGTGAGGTAGTGGATCGTTGAATCGACAGTCAGTCCCATGGAAACGCTGGCGATCATCGCGGTTCCAATGTTGATTGGAATGTCGAGCCAGCTCATGCCACCGATCAAAACTAGAATCGGTAAGACATTCGGAATGATTGAAATGATGCCGATTTTAAGACTTCGAAAGGCGAGGCTCATCATCAAGGAGACACCTCCGGCAGCGAGAAGAAAGCTTACCAGTTGGTCATCAAGTAAACTTGAAATGAGATTTGCCAGCAGAACATAAAGTCCCGTGGCTTGTGCATCTGGGAAGTAGTTCTGACCGATTTCTTCAACTTGCTTGATCAAAGTTAGCTTGACCTCCGCAGGTTGCCGTTCGAGCGAACGCAGCATGATTCGCATTCGCTTCTGTTTTGGATTATGGAGCGAAGGTTCCATTTCAGGTTGTAATGCCGCCAGAATTTCCTGTTTTTCAGCCAAGGTCGCGGGACGTAATCGTTTCATCACAGGAATGATCCGCCCAACCCCAGATGTGCTAATAGGAACTTTCGGAACGAGATCGAGTCCGTCAGTAAGAGAGATGACTTTTGTTAAGCTTGAGTCCTCTTGGAGAGTCATTTCTCTCAGTTCAGATGTGAGGAGTCGTATCTTCTCAAGGAAATCATCGTTTAATTCTTTTGGTGCGGAGAAGCCGATTTCCCAGCTGCCAACTCCTCCCAATCGTGTTTCGAAGTAATCAATTGCTTGCACAATTGGGCTTTCCGGTTTGAAATTCTGACTGAAGTCTGTTTCCACTTGAATCTTTACAAGCCCGCATGCTGCCCATGTACTGATCGCGATTGTGAACAAACCAATCAAGTATGGATGCCGATTGGACCAGCGGCATAAGTACCTGAGTGTGCCGACCAATATTGATTCGCCCACTGGTGAGCGTGGATCAGCTTGGGCTTTTCCGAAAAGAATTCCGAAGGGAAGTACGAGACAGCACATGACCGGGATTAACAGGGTTGCTAACGTCATCATGGTGGCGAAGCTACGGACGGGAACGATATTGCTTGTTAATAACGCTGCGAAGCCGACCGCGGTGCTGAAGCATGTCCATAATATTGGGGCAGCGAGTTGTTCGAATGTGAACAGCAAGGCATCGTGCCGATTTCGGTCAACACGTGCTTTTCGAAAGACCAACGTCACGTGCATCATCGTCGCGACACCGATGATGGTCACCAGCGAAGTGAGCATGGAACTGACCATGCTTAGTTTCATGTCTGTCAGTTGCAACAGCCCTTTTGTCCAAATCAGCGTTGCATGAATCAAAAGAATCGGTAGCACGACCCAACGCAGATTTCTGAATAGAACTAAAATGACTCCCATCAGAATGATTGAAGACGCAACCCCCAACGTCAGAGCATCTTCGGCGACATACTGAAACATATCGTGAACCTGCAAAGGTTCACCAGCGACGACTGCTGGCGGGTCATGTCGTGCAGCGATTTCACGAACACGCTGAAATGTTTCTGTTCGAGAAACGGAAGTGTCATCAGCATTCTCCAAACGCATTGCGATGGCGACAGTTTTACCATCTTGACTGACAAGCATGTCCTGCGATTCGCGCATGATAGAGCGTTTGAATGTCGGCAAACGCATGGCCACTC
>JABJMI010000765.1 GCA_018659505.1 Planctomicrobium sp. | reverse complement strand
ATTTGAGGGAGCAACTCAGAGATTTCAAGACCCGGAACACTCGTCTTGATTTTATTGACTGTCTCTCCGACTGCGGAAGATGGATGCGGATCCCATGATTCGAATTGACTGGGACCGCCTGCCATCCATAACACGATCAAAGATTTCGGACGTTCTTTGCCTCGTTTCTCGGTCGCTCGTGCTTCCAAAGTCGGAAGCAAAAACGAAACTCCCGCTCCAAGACTTGCTTGCAGAACCTGCCGTCGCGTCAAGTTCTTCAAGAGATTCTGAAATGAGTAGTGGTGGATCATGTCAAGTCTCAATTTTTATTCGTCTTCAAGCTCGACGCGCGAGCGAGAGGGTTTAACAAAAGGGGTACACTCGCTTGCACGTTGAGCTTGTATTTCAACTGTGACACTGGTGACGCGAAATCAATTATTGTTTATTCCCGATGGTATATGATGAGTGAAATGTCTGGTGAAATGTGAATTCAACGTGTTTTGTTGGCAGGAAAATCTCAAATACCTATCTTCCTGCCCACATTTCCCTGCCTTCCTGAATTTTTGTCTTATGATGTAGCGAACTGTTGCTTCGCATTATTCACTTAAATCCCACATCATACGCGCCTTCTTGATTCGTTTTTCTCCGTGTCCAAATTCGATTCTTAGGTTGAAGGTTTAATGATTCCAGGAAAATTCGGGAGAGTTGAACAGCGCCCAGTAGAGGTCTTCGACTGCTTCGTCCGCTGGGTCTTCCTCGAAGCGTTTCGAGAAATAGGTCATTTCTTCCAAGGAAGGTCTTCTTGTCAGGCAGGTCAAGTAGATTGTTTCTATTTGCTGCATTGGTGTTGAGGCAGTCGCTGCGATGCGACCGGGAGCGAAGAAGGGATTCAATGAAGAAAGTTCACGTGAGAGTTCTCCGTTCATTCGGAGTAAAGCTTGCGAAATCGTACCCGACCAATCCTGAAGTTCTTCCACTCCGGGATCACCGAACTCATCAACGAAATCATTCTCTCGAAAGAATCTTAATGCACGAATAAACAGGTGAGAGTTCTGGTTGACTGTGTGAATATTATTTGATTGAAGCATGGAACCAATTACTTGCTCGGGTCTGAGCCTGACTAGCGGGAAGACCGCCCAGCGCTCTTTCGCGCGTTGTAATTCCTCTTCTTCAAGAGAATCGCTGACTTGCGAATTCTTTGAAAACGATTTCATTGGATAGACTGAAGTCATGCGGTAGGCATCTGTTGCCACGATCGTTTGAATCAGTTGACGCAAGTCATAGCCATTTTGCTGAAAAGCTTCTCCCAGAATATCCAAGACCTTTGTGTCAGGATCAGATTCCGGGTCGGGGAGATCGTCAACTGGACGATGCACAACAAACGGTTTCCCAAACATTAAACCCCAGACGCGATTGACAGTTGCACGTTCGAATCGTTTATTTTCGGGGTGTGTCATCCAGCGAGCGAGACGAACACGCCGTGGACCTTCTGCTCCTAACCACTCGGGATGAAACGGAACAGCTGGTTCGACTGTTCGTTCTTCCGAGGTCAATGAATCGATCACCTGATGTGTTTTCTTCTTTCCATCGACAACACCAGCCAAGCTCAATTGCACTTGTCCGAAGTGGGCAGCCAACCCTTCGAATTCTCCCTGTTCCCAGTGGTCGAACGGGTGGTCGTGACATTGAGCACAATCGATACGCTGACCGAGAAACGCCCTTACAGAACGAGCAGTTAGTTTGTCGGGATCAAACTCATCGTTGGCGAACGCAGAGGTCAGAAAATTGACTTCTCCTTCTCCTGTCCAAACGCCAGTTCCGCTGATCATATCAGTGACAATCTCGTCGTACGGTCGATTATTCTTCAGCTCTTGCGATAACCAATCGAGGAAACGATCTCGACGGAAAACTAGAAATTGCCCGGTCTCTACACCGACATAGCTTCTGCCTAACCGCTCTGCAAAGTAGTCTGCGAACCGAGCATCTTGCAACATGGTGTCCAACCACCGCTCAATACGGTTCGGTTTCTTATCTGCCTCAAAATTTCGGATCTCTTCCAGCGATGGAATCGTGCCATGCAATGCCAAGGAAAGTCGTCGATAGATGGTCAAATCGTCGGCAGGTCTCGCAACTTTCAAATTTGCTTCGCTACGGAGCCGTTCCAATTCTTGATTGACTTCTTGAACCAGACTTTGATTTTCATTTCCTAAATCAATTGACTGAACCACGTCCTGATTGCCGCTTGTTGCTACAGTTTGATTTGACACAGTTCTAGAGTGATGAGTCGTCAACCATAACACCCCAAGAACAGTCAATACTGGCCAAATTAGTGTTTTCATGGGTGGGGCAACTTCATAATCAATAATTGAAACTCAAGAGAGGAGCTCTCTACGTTAATTCTACCATCTAAGTGGTCACAGAGTTTCAATGATTTATGAATTCCTCTGAAACATCACATCGATGTTGCAGGTATGCTTAACAGAGGATTCTCTTTATACAGGTCTCATAAAATGAGTGGTCGTGTCTCAAATTTGTCGACAGAAGATGAAATCACCAAAGATGGTGAAGTTCTGCTGGAACACGAGATTTCTACATCCGATACAGATGACGGCGAGTCCGAACTCATCCTAGAAACTGGAAAGCTTCCTCCTGCTGAGGCAGGGACATCTTTTCCTGTTCCGTGGAAGAATCCAATCAAATTCACATTGAGTACGATCTACTATCTCTTCGCATCTCTCAGCTTGATGCTTGTATTGGCAGTTGTCGCTGCGATTCCGCTAGTTAATTTTTATGTCCTCGGGTACTTCGTAAATGTTGAAGGTCGAGTTGCCAAGAGTGGTCGGTTTCGTGATGGATTCCCTTTGCTGCATGTTGCACCACGGCTGGTCACGATTGCTGGCGGAATCTGGTTGTTTTTGTTGCCACTTCGATTTTTAGCGGGCTTCGCTGCGGATGCTCACCTCATTGATTCCGGCTCACAGTCAGATGTCGGACTCCATCTCGGACTCAACGTCGCCTGGGTTCTCGTCAGTTTGCACCTGATTCTTGCACTCGCTCGGGGAGGAACCTTCTGGTGCTTCGTTCGACCATTTAAGAATTTCTTCTGGTTAATCAGGCAACTCCGTGCAGGAAATTACTTGTCCACGGCTGACCAGCAGATTCAAGAGTTTGTCCAACGCCTTGAAATCAGGAAACACTACTGGCTGGGACTTCGAGGTTTCGCTGTCGCATTCATCTGGTTGCTTCTACCGACTGCACTTTACACGATTGCAGAAGACCCTGAAGGTCTACAAATTTTACTTACAATTATTGGAGGCTTCCTGCTTACAGTTACGTTGAGTTGGGTTCCATTCTTACAAGCCCGATTCGCTGCGGAAGATCGTTTCGCTGCCGGATTTCAATTGAGAGAGATCCGTTCTTTGTATTCTTATGCTCCGATTGTCTGGTCGCTAGCAGTCGTTGGACTTTACCTGATGTCGCTGCCGCTTTACCTGTTTAAGGCATTCTTGTTACCGCAAGATGCGATGTGGCCAATTACGTTTATTTTTGTTTTGAGTATTTATCCCACCAGACTGATCACCGGTTGGGCATATCAACGAGCCGTTCAGAAACGTGCAGCTGACCGTAGATCACATTGGATCGTCAGATGGCTGATGGGAGGCACACTCATCCCTGTGCTGGGAATCTATGTGTT
>JABJMI010000762.1 GCA_018659505.1 Planctomicrobium sp. | reverse complement strand
TTTGATCCCGTTACGCTGGGGCATGAGGACATTGCCCTGCGCGGGGCAGAGTTGTTCGATGAACTTGTCATTGCGATCGGGATCAACCCGGACAAGAAACCACTCTTCAGCCCCGATGAACGTCAGTCGCTAATGACTGAAATCTTCAGCGACTCACCAAACATTTCCGTGCAATGTTTCTCTGGTCTAACCGTCGACTTCGCCCGCTCAGTTGGCGCCACCGTAATGGTTCGCGGTGTACGTACTGTTTCGGACATCGAGACCGAGTTCACCATGGCACTCGCAAATGCCACGATTGCCCCTGATCTGGAGACAGTCTTCCTCATGGCAGCCGAAGCGTACTCACATATTTCAAGCACGCTCATCAAACAGATTGCGATTATGGGACAAGACAAAAGCGCCCAGCAACTCAGCAAGTTTGTCCCCGAGCCAGTTCTGGCACCGTTATTAGAAAAGGTTCGCAAGCAGAAGTGAATGATCAATTCTCATTGTTAAAAAAATAACAGTGTGTGGTAGAGATAATGACACTCGAAGAACGACTTGAATCTGTTCCAGAAGCTCTCGCGCAATATGAATTTTTAAGCGTAATAGACACTATTTATGAGCTGGTAGGGCAGGCGAATTTGGTAGCCGAAATACAACCTGGGTGGTATGTCTACCTCGGGATAGCTCAGTATTTTTCTTCACGATTTGAAGATGCAATTTCCAGCTATAGTTTAGCGATTAAGCTTGACGCTAAGAATCTTCCAGCGAATATGAACCTCGCTTACTTATTAGCTTGTTGTCCTGATCCGTTTTATCACAACGCAAAATTTGCAATCAAGCATGCAAAACGCGGTTGCCGAATAACTCATTGGAAAGAATGGCACGGACCTCAAAACCTAGCAACTGCATATGCTCGATCAGGAAATTTCAAGGCTGCAGATCGATACGTGCAAAAAGCATACAAACTCGCACCAGCAAATCTTCAATGGCGTGTTACTCGCTTGATTGAGTGCTTCCGAAAAGAAGAACCTTACACTGCATGTCTTGAAGACGATAAAAGAAAGCTCAGCGATGATTGGGACAGAACATCTAAATGAACTTGTAGAATAGGCTCATCCCTACGTGAAATTATGGTTCGAAAAGCAGAAATGATATCAAGCAGCATCGCTGACGGTTTCAGTCTTACTATTTTTCTTTGCCCAATCACAGGCTTTCTTTCCATCCGATGTAATGCGGTACATCAGACCAGAATTCCGATCTTCGATCTGGAATGTCAGCCAGCCGAATGCGATCAAACGACCGTGAATTGACGACAATGCCGCCGGATCGGTGTCTGTTAATTCGAGAATGCGATTTGCCCAGCGAGTTCCTTGCTCGTCTTCAGCACGATCTTCACCCGCTAGAGTGATGAGTTCGCTGTAAATTTCTAAAACCTGTTGCAGGACAGGTTCTTCCAGAAGGTGGTGCAAATCGATGTCGTCCATGCTGTCGAGTATCGGAACAACAGTTCCACAGACTCGAACGCTGACCGACCGAGCGGTTTGATCGTTACATTCGGAACAGCACAACTTGCACGATTCCCATATTCCGCAAAAGTTGCCAGTACAGCGGGTGATCAATCAGCGAATTTCTATACTGGTACTCGACATATCACTTTCTCGGTTCTCGGCTGCAGGCAAACCAACACTGATAGACACCATGATGAGTCACGGATTTCTAGGCTACGATGCCTCATTTATGCTGGACTTTGTTGTCACAGCACTGGTACTGATTGTGCCTGTCCTGCTGTACAGCCTTTATGTCATCAAGTTCCAGCGGAACTTTGTTCTCCATCGAAACCTTCAGATCGGTTTGGGAATAGTGTTGCTGGTCGCAGTGACTGCTTTCGAGGTCGACACCCAGTGGGCTCACGGCGGCTGGGAGAATATCGTTAACAAGAATCCCGAATCACCTCGCTTAAGTGGAGACGCCTACCAACACGCTCGGCAAGTTTTATGGATTCACTTAGTCTTCGCTGTAACAACACCATTCCTATGGGCAGCCACGTTGATTTATGCCCTGAAAAGATTCCCCAATCCGCCTCAACCGGGAGACCACAGCAAACTCCACAAAACACTCGGCTGGTTGTCCGTCATCGATATCGTGCTGACCTCTGTCACGGGACTTTGGTTTTACTACACGGCTTTCGTTGTAACGTAATTAGAAATGCGATTCGCTTAGCTGCCCACTTAATCGTGGGCGATCCAATGCGATTCCAATATATCAATAGTCCGCCACGGGACCAGAACTCACTTTCAAATGAATCTACTGCTTCGTTAAGAATGAAGGAAAAGAGACAGGATGAACATGATTTACAGGATGAAATGAAGACCTGTGAAATCTGCAATAAGAGGATGAATTACAAATTACATCATGTTGATCATGTCAATCCTTGAGGTGGCTCTAGTTTCACGGGCGCGCCATTCCTTAAGATTGTAGGCTCTGAAGCCCACAATGAGGAGAGTCATGATGGCTCGTAAGAAAGTTGAGTTCACGAAAAAACAGCGTCGC
>JABJMI010000761.1 GCA_018659505.1 Planctomicrobium sp. | reverse complement strand
GCCGATATTTCTTCAAAGAAACAGTTCAAACAAAATTCGAAAAGAGCCTCAAAGCATTCAACGAATCTTGGGAAAAAGATGGAGCATTTTTCCTCTTTACACTCAGGTTAATACCAGCTGTTCCCTTCTTCGTTCTCAACGCAGTGATGGGGCTCACACCAATCAAAACATGGAACTACTGGTGGGTCAGTCAGCTAGGAATGCTGCCAGGGACGGCAGTTTATGTTTACGCTGGATCAAGCGTTCCGAACTTAAAGCGACTCGCGGACGAAGGAGTCAATGCAGTCTTCGCTCCGTCGCAAATGATTCAAATCATTTCTGCATTTGTCCTGCTAGGATTGCTGCCTGTCACAGCACGATTTGTGATCAAGAAGTGGAAAGGCAGTGAGAAATTGCCCGAAAACGACCAGTCCGAAAAAGAGTGAAGCACACAATCCATATTGAAAACTGAGATCTTAATGTCTACCGAACTCGTACAACTCCAGCCGTTTGATGAACATAATCAACGGCTCGAAGAGAATGTCCATCCAACAGACTGGACGAATCCAACATCGACGAAGCCCTATCATCTTGTCGTCATCGGTGCCGGAACTGCGGGACTCGTCACAGCTGCGGGAGCTGCAGGACTAGGTGCAAGAGTCGCTCTTGTAGAACGAGAGCTAATGGGAGGCGACTGCTTAAATGTTGGCTGTGTTCCCTCGAAAGGAATCATCCGTTCTGCCCGTGTTGCTTCGCTGGTGAAAGAAGCTCAGCGATTCGGGATCAATGTTCCAGCTGGGACTTCAATTGATTTCCCGTCAGTTATGGAGCGAATGAGAAAACTTCGCGCTGCAATCAGTCCAAATGATTCTGCGAAGAGATTTAGTGATTTAGGGATCGATGTCTACTTTGGGCAAGCAGAGTTTACGGACGAAAACTCTTTATCAGTCACCCGCGACGATGGAAACATTTCTCAGGTAAACTACAAGAAGGCAGTCATCGCCACTGGTGCCAGAGCATCTGCTCCAGAGATTCCAGGGCTGCAAGATGTCAACTACCTGACAAACGAGAATCTGTTCTCTCTTACTGAATTACCGAAACGTTTCGGCATTGTTGGCAGCGGACCAATTGGCAGCGAGATGGCACAAACCTTTGCCAACCTCGGCAGTGAAGTCTTTCTCTTTGAGCGGGACGCCCACATTCTTACCCGCGAAGACGCAGACGCCGCAGCGATTGTTCAAAAACATCTTGCACAAGATGGAGTCAATCTTGTGCTGAACGCTAAGGAGATGCGTGTCGAATCAGCGGAAGGTAAAGGCATTCATGTTCATGTTACTCAAAGCGGTACTCCTCAAGAGTTTATCGTCGACGAACTGTTAATCGCTGTTGGTCGAGCACCGAATACTGACGGTTTGAACCTCGAAGCGGTCAACGTCAACTACGACAAATCAGGAGTGGAAGTCAATGATCATCTGCAAACAACGAACGCTCACATCTTCGCTGCTGGTGATATCTGTTCAAAGTACAAGTTCACGCACGCTGCCGATTTTCAGGCACGAATGGTGATTCAGAATGCTCTGTTTGCACTCGGTCCGTTCGGGAAGAAGAAAGCAAGCGATCTGCTCATTCCCTGGGCGACATACACTTCCCCAGAGATTGCTCATGTCGGTTTGTATGAGAACGATGCGAAAGAGAAAAGCATCGAGATCGACACTTACACTCAACATTTCAATGAGGTAGATCGAGCGATCCTGGAAGGCCAGACCGATGGTTTCGTAAAAGTCATTACTCAGAAGGGGACAGATAAAATTCTCGGTGCGACAATCGTTGCAGAGAACGCGGGCGATATGATTTCTGAAATCACACTGGCGATGACAGCTGGCACCGGACTTTCCAAAATCGGTGCTGCGATCCATCCTTATCCGACTCAAGCAGAAGCAATTCGTAAGCTTGGGGATCAATATAGTCGTACCAAGCTGACTCCGACCAGTAAAAAAATCTTGGGAATCTTGCGGTGGATCAATGTTGGGAAGTGAAGATCGGGTCTCTTTTCTAACACCGAGACACTTCTGAGCCATGCCGATAGTTGGTCTCCCCCGGTGGATCACCGGAGGCTAAATGGTAGTGAAGCTGTCATCTGATTCGTACTTTCTATGAGTCACAATTCAATTCGTGCTTGAATCTTGTTATTTTTGTTTTCATGCAAACGATCGCCACAGAATTTATTGACCGTCTCTACAAGATCTATCCTCAAAACGATCTCATCGACTCCGAGGATGAATTGATCGTGTATGAATGCGACGGGTACGTCGTTGAGAAACAAGTTCCTGACGTTGTTGTCTTTCCTACGACAGCGGAACAAGTCATCAAGACTGTTCAACTCTGTAACGAGTTTGAACTTCCGTTTGTTCCACGGGGAGCGGGAACCAGTCTTGCGGGAGGAACGCTACCTGTCGGTGGTGGAGTGATGATTTGTCTGACGCGAATGCGACAGATTCTGGAGATCAATGAACGAGACGGATATGCCATCGTCGAACCCGGACTGGTGAATGTTCATCTGACTCAGCAACTCAAAGAAACAGGATTCCACTACGCTCCCGATCCATCTTCCCAAGGGGCGTGTACCATTGGAGGAAACGTCGCTACGAATTCTGGTGGACCACATACGCTGAAGTACGGCGTGACAGTCAATCATGTCATTGGTCTAGAAGTCGTTTTACCGAGTGGAGAACTTGTTCAACTCGGAGGACCATGCGAAGACATGCCCTGTCTCGATTTAGCAGGATTGTTTGTTGGTAGTGAAGGGACGTTTGGTGTCGCTACAAAAGTGTGGGTAAAGTTGACACGGAATCCAGCAGCCTATCGGACAATGCTTGGGATTTTTGAAACCGTCTC
>JABJMI010000760.1 GCA_018659505.1 Planctomicrobium sp. | reverse complement strand
TCTGGAAAGTGGTGATCAACAAGAAGTCAGCGACGAAGACCTTCCAGCCACATTGCATCGAATCCTAAGTCAATAATTGTAGCCTGCTCAATCTTTCAATTTGCAGAGTCTTTCTCTCAACTCTGAACCCTCAACTCTCAACTTTCCAATGAATGACACTGGAGTTCACCGTATCCGCTTGAAAGGTCCGTGGCAGGTCTTACCGCCCAATGCTAACGACCAGGAATTTGAACGTCACTCGATGCCGCAAGACTGGCGAAAGTTATTCGGTGAAACTGCCGGCACAGCAATCTTCCGCAGGAATTTTCACACGCCATCAAGACTGGAAAGTCACGAACGAGTGATCATTCATGTTCCTGCAGGTGTGGGTGAACTGATGAATTTCAAGATCAACGATATTGAAATCTCTTCGAGTTCAGAGGATCCTTTGAATTTCGATGTCACTGAGCATCTTCAAGACTTTAACCTGCTCCAGTTCTCATTAACATTCGACCCGGTGACTCAAACTGACATCCCCGGTGGTCTGTGGGAGACAGTCTTTCTGGAAATCCACCAGGCATGAATTCGTGTTTGATCTTCCTGCCGCTTTCAGGATATGCCTTTAATAGTCCTTGCCTTTGTCGCTTGCAGAACACGATCTGATCCAGTCTTCTAATTCTGATTTCATCGACTGAACCAGCTCAGGTTGCATTGCAGCGAGATCAGTTTGCTCTACAGGATCCTTGATTAAATCGTAGAGTTCCCAAGTCTTACCTTGATCGGGCGAAAAAAGCTTGTATTGATCAGTGACCCATGACTTCATTTTACCTGATTGAAATCCAATCGGAGATTTACGAGAAGAAGTTCGCTGTTGAATAGCAGGCAATAAATTGATTCCATCGATGGGACGATTTCCTGGATAATCGATACCAATAACTGCAAGAACTGTTGGAAGGTAATCGCTGGTGACTGCTGGAAGGTTTGTCTCCGTTCCAGCCTGCACATGCCCTGGCCATTCCAGAAGTCCTGGGACACGAACGCCGCCTTCATATAAGGATCGTTTACGCCCGCGGAATGGACCAGCCGAGCCGGGGGCTTTCCCTGTTTGACCTTCGGGACCATTATCGGAGCAGAACCAAAGCATTGTGTTCTCTGCGACATCTAATTCTTTTAATCTCTTCCTTAGCCGACCGATCTGCTCGTCCAATGCAGTGATACAGCCATAGTAGTTTCGGTCATATTCAGAATGTTCAGAGTAATGTTTCACATGCTCTGGACCAGCGACGACCGGTAAGTGTGGGGAATGAAACCAGATCGCTGCAAAGAATGGAGTCTTTTCTTTTGCAGCTTCCTCGATGAATGGGATCGCTCGATCCATGATGACGCGCGAGTCATCGCCCGACAGATTTTCTTTAACAACCTCACCATTTTCATCCCAGTAATGGGTTCCGTAGCTGACTCCCTCTGCAGGGTTCTTCAGGTAATCCCAACCATTCTTTCCTCCCGCCTTCGGCTTGATGAGCGGATCGTAGGTCGGCACTTTTGATTCAGTGACAAAGCAGCGGTCGTACCCATTCATTTGCGGCGTCGAGAAGTTTTTCTTCCCTTTCGGACCACCTCGATTCGCATCCTTGATCGTGGTCGTAAGAGTTCCTAGATGCCACTTTCCAAAATGACCGGTTGTGTATCCTTCTTTTTTTAATATCTCAGGCAGAGTAATTTCTTTGCTTTTCAAGTGTCCTGTATTGGCGAAATAAATCCCGTATCGATAAGGGTGACGCCCCGTCAGGCAAGACCCTCGGGTCGGACTGCAAACAGGTGCCGCTGCATAGAACCGATTGAACTTCAACCCAGCCGCAGCCATCTCCGATAGATGAGGCGTCTTGATGGGAGTCTCTGGATTGAACGCAGTCAAATCCCCCCAGCCAAGATCGTCACACATGACCAGAATAACGTTCGGCTTCTCAGCTGCGAAGAGATTGAAAGGTAAGAAGAGAGCGAGTAGAAACAGAGATTGTCGAAGCATGTGATTACCAACTCTTGAGAGTCAAATTCGTGCGGAAGCATAGCCTTGTGAATCGAAGAGGAAACGCCATTTTCAGTTGGAGACTTTCAGTACTCCGACGCCGTTCTTTTTGTAATGTTCTTCGAACCACTTATTGATCGGTGCCGGGCTGGTCGCTGGGTGATAGGGAGCTTCGGTTTCAGGGAGCAGAGCACTCAGTGTTTGTGCGATTTCCCAGTTCCTTTGAATTGCTATTCGGTTTAGTTGAGCAGGACCAGCGAGGTTGTTGAATTCATGGGGATCAAAACGGTGATCGTACATTTCGAAAGATCCATCTTCGTAGCGGATCAACCTTAAGTGCTCTGTGCGTAACGCGTAGTTGCCCTTCGCATAAGTAGTAAGAATCGCCTCGCGCCACTTTGTAGTATCTTGAGCGAATAGAATCGGAACTAGCGATTCACCTTCGTTTGTTTCGTTCTTTGGTAAACCACATAGATGAACCAATGTCGGGTAGAGATCAATCAGTCCGACCGGCAACGATGTCGTCTGAGCAAAATCCTGCTTTGGCAACGAAATGATCAGGGGAACGTGCGTTGCTTCTTCCCACAAACTGTGCTTGGCAACACGATCTTTTTCTCCGATATGATATCCATGGTCGCTGAAAAGAACGACGATCGTATTCTCGGCGTAACGACTCTTCTCTAACGCATCAAGCACTTTGCCAACCTGATGATCCATGAAGGCAATGCTGGCGAGGTATGCCTGGACACACTTTTTAAATTGTTCGTCATTGTTTTCTCGCAGCCATTTCAATCGTGGATACTTCGGGAGTTCGTGCATCTCTGCACCGATGAGCGGGATATCATTTTGATCTTCTTCGCGGACCTCTGGAAGTTGAATCTCATCAAGTGGAAATCGTGCGAACCATTTCTCAGGAACGTAAAATGGGACGTGCGGTCGAACCATGCCGACACCGAGAAAGAATGGCTTCTCATGCTCTTCGTTTAACTTCTCAACAGCCCATTTAGCAGACTGAAAGTCCGGCATCTCTTTGTCTGAATCGGGAAACGCTCCCCAGTCTGTTTGTGTTCCAGAGTAGGGCCCCACGGGGAGATGGTAATTGAATCTTTGCTTTTTAGGGGGCTTCGGCCCAAATCCAGACTTCCATCCACCATATTCTTGAAAAGCCGTTTGTTCAGAATATCCATGAGTCAGTTTGCCAACACCCATTGTCTTGTAGCCGTGTTTTGCGAAGTATTCGGGTAATAACTTTCCCCGGAAGTGCTCTGTATCTTCCTCTAGGAGATTTCCTTTTGGCTGTTGATAGACGCCCGTCGAGTGTGGATACAAGCCAGACATCAACGACGCTCGCGAAGGACCACAAATCGGACCTTGACAATGAGCCGTTGTGAAGAGGGTTCCCCGTGCTGCCAAGCGATCAATATTCGGAGTAAATGCCTGGGGATGTCCCTGCATACAACCGATCCAGTCATTCAGATCATCCACAGCGATGAACAGAACATTTAGCCCCGGGAGTTCAGGTGGCGTTTCATTCTCCGCAGCAGAAGATGAAATCACAAATTGAAACAAAAATGTGCAGAGCAGAACTCCAAGAATTGATCGTTGGATCATATGAAATGTCTCGTCTGTAATCTCGCCGGAAAATCTTACACCTGTCGCACTCGACATGATAAGTGTTTTGGTCACTGGCTGTCGAATAGAAGTTGTTATGAGAGAAGATATTCACAACTCGCACTGGAAAAATTCGTCTTAAATCACCGTAACCGACTCATATGTCACGACTTCCCTCCACAAAAGAGCTTCTCGTTTTTCGATTTCAAGATCGGAACACTGATCATCAAGAATCTTTCACTCTAGGTGAATGTTGCACTCCTCCTCATTGGATTTTCGGAGTATGATGACTGTGATCAGTAATTCATCTTAGCGGGCGCCAGAGAATCCAATGGACGAGCACAAGGAAGAGAACACCGAAGATATGGACATCACGCGCATATTCGAACCAGATCAAGAAAAACTCTCTGAGCAGAAGAAATATGCAAATGCACGTGACCTAAGTACGCAATATGAGAATATCATCTCGCGTCAAAATGTTGCCTGGGACCAGGAATATCGCTTGAAGAAAGTGCTGGGATCGGGAGGACAAGGTACTGTCATGCTCGCCGAGCGTTCGGGAGCTTTCAACGTCTCGTTCGACCTTGCTCTCAAGTTCTTTCGACCAGATGGATACTACGACATTGAAATGTACCGCAGCGAAATGGCTCGCTTGGCGGAAGTGACGATGGATGTCTCAAAAATTCAACAAGACCACATTCTCGACGTTTATAATGTTATTGAATACGAGGGTATTCTTGTACTCGTAACTGAGTGGGTTGATGGAATCGATTTACGTCAACTGGTGGCTCCATCGGTTCTCAAATTATTGAAGTCAAATGTGAAGAGTGATCGCTGGGCATATATTAACGATGTGGTCATGACCGATGCCGGCTTCCAAAGTCGAATGTTACCTAGCATGGTGTTGGCAATTCTTCGAGAATGTATCGCTGGGCTTTCTGCTTTGCATCGTCAAAATGTTATCCATGCTGATATGAAACCAGCGAATGTCATGGTCAAACAGACGGGCAACTGCAAAATCATCGATTTAGGGTCTTCGTTCCTGAAACAAACTCCTCCGCGACGACCAACCTGGACTTGGAGGTATGCTCCGGTCGAAGTCTTAAAAGGTGCGGAACATACTTTTTTGTCGGATTTAGCTAGTTTAGGCTACGTTGCGTTAGAACTTCTCTCAGGAAAAATCCCTTTTGTGGGGGTGAGTGATCGGAACGAATTGATCCAATTAAAAGAGGATACCTGGCATAGAATTCCAGATATTCTCCCGAAGGATGTTGCTCGCAATTCTAAAATTGTCGAAATGCTTTCCAAAATGATTGCCCCAGATCCGGCAGATCGCTTCAGCTCGTTAGTAGATGCTGACTTCCATGACAGTGGTGCAGCCGCAATTGAGCGGCAATTGGTGAAAGTCGATATGGATACCGTTGTCTCTAATGATTTGCGGGTATTACTACAAGACTTACATGAAGCGCGTTTGGCAGAATCCGCAGCGTGAATGTCCTTAAATCCTTATTTTCGATACAATTTAACCAAGACGTTGCTTAAGGTTTAAGGTTTTTCACCTGTTTCGATAATTCTCGGGAACTGATGTTTCCCTTTTCTCGTCTAATTTGAGTGATTGTGAAGGCAGACGACATCCAGCTGATTGAAATGACCCTGGCTGGGGACAAAGAGGCATTCGGAGAATTGGTGGTCCGTTATCAGGACCGTCTCTTTGGAACCCTTGTCCAAATGCTGGGATCGATTCATGATGCGCGAGATGTCGGGCAAGAGGCATTTCTTTCAGCATTTGAAAAGTTACACACCTTTCGCAAGGAGGCATCCTTCTACTCGTGGTTGTTCCGCATCGCTTACAACGCTGCAATGACCAATAGACGGAAGCTAAAACGACGAAACAACAGTTCTCTCGATGCCAACTTCGAGCGAACGGGGCACGAACCAAGTGACCCGAATCCTTCCATAGATCCTACCCACCATTTGAGAAGCGAAGAAAACATTCAACAAGTCCGACATGCTCTTGCTCAACTTGCACCCGATTATCGAGATGCACTTCTGATGAAAGAGATGGAGGGCATGAAATATGATGAAATTGCGGATGTGCTGGATTGCCCCTTAGGAACAGTCAGAAGTCGCATCCACCGCGCTCGCTGCGAACTGCGGGAAATCCTGGAAAGATTGACCGAACACGAAACTGAAGCACCTTAAAAATTTTTAGATTTACTGAAAGGCAGACGCGAGTCTCACTTATGTCGTTACCATTCTCAGAAGAACTGTTATCCGCATATCTCGATGGAGAAGTCACTCCGGAAGAGAAGGAATATGTACAACAACTTCTGCAAGAAAAACCTGATTTAAAAGAACGCCTCAGTGAACTCTCTGAAATTAGCCAGTCTGTTCGAGAGTTGCCACGTGAGTCTGCTCCAGACGATTTTGCACAATCGATTTTGAACAACTTGAAGACTCAAATCGCAGCAAAACCTGCTCCAACTCAGAAAACTCCAAAGAAGAGATCACAATTACGGCAGTGGAGCAGCTCTTTAGTTGCAGTCGCAGTTCTGTTTGTCGTCGGAATGTTTTTGGTCAATCAGCAGAACCAGAATGACAACATTAGCATCGGTCAGACTGAATCCAACACAATCCGCCCGTCTCAAAAGATGAGCATGGCAACTGCCGAAGGCGAAATAGAAGAAATTGCTTTACTTAAACAAGATTCTGCTTCAGATTCTGTGAAAGCCCCCGGCAGCCTACGACTTGAAGAGACTGAAATGAGTGACCAGAATTCGCTCGCACTTTCTGCTCTTAACTTTCCCTCAGCAGACAATTTCGGAGGCAGCTCTAAACTAGAAGCGAGTCAGTTCCCGAAAGTTGTTTCGCTTGATCGTCAGACAATTCAAAGGCACCTCAACTCTCTCGGCGAATCACCTTCCATAGGTGAAGAACTTTCTATTTTAGTTTCAAGCGGTGACGCACCGATCCTGGTTGATTTCACCGTTGTCGATATTCAAAAGTCACTAGGCAACCTTCAGGTTCTACTTAAAAATCATACAGTCGAACAAATCGAATCCGATGATCAGTCGGCTGCCAGGAGCTTTGGAGCGAACGAAAAACTTGTCGCTGTCTATCTGAATTTAGAAGAGCCCGACTTAGAGGATGTTCTCAACCAGGTGGTTGCTCTTGATGCTACCATTATCATTGATAATGGTGAGCAATTTTCGGCTGATGATTTTGCACTCCCAAATGAGCAAGATCCCCCAAACGCCGAACCAGCTTCGGCAGCGGATCCAGCACCTCTGCAAGACTCTGCTTCTGAACGAAATCGTCTGAAGCCAAAAGCGATGCTTGCTAGCCCCAAGGATCAAGCTGAGAGAGTCGAAGATTCAGTGACTATTGCAGAGGGACATCCTCAGAATTTCCAGTTCAATTTTGAATCGGTTCGTCGACTGAATAAAGAGGCAACCAGTACGATGTCGTTCGATTCTTCCACCATGCAGGGTAAAAAGAATTCACCAAACGAAGTGGGTGAATTCATTCAAGGAATACTGCCCCCGTCGCCTGAACTCCCGCAAGCGATTGATCGCCAAGATTCGCCGAAGAGTTCTGACAAGCCTGCCGAAATGAAAATGAACCGGTCGAGATCTCTCCCTTCTAATGAGCCAGCAAAGAAGAACTCTCAGCAAAAAAAAATGAAAGCGGTGCTGATTCTTCGAGAAGGGAAAGAGCCACTCTATTCTCAATAATTCTCCAAATTGGTTGACGCTGCCGCGAGAGTGAATATCCTCTGCGGAATTCCAATTTTTGCTACAGAGCATTTTCAATGTCTCTCTTGCCCCGTGAGAAGTTCGATTCGCATCTGGTACTTCTGATCACCACAAGGCAAGTAAACGAAGAGCAATTTTTATATTTGTAGGTAAAGGCGCAGCCATGTCCGATTCGCAGCAAGACATCCTCGAAACATTCGAAAATCCATACCCAAATCGGTCCTACACAATCGACACGATTTGCCCAGAGTTTACTTCTATGTGTCCGAAAACGGGTCAACCTGATTTCGGGACGATTACGATCAGTTACATTCCCGATCAAAAATGTTTTGAACTGAAATCACTGAAACTTTATCTTCAGCAATATCGAAACATCGGCGCGT
>JABJMI010000756.1 GCA_018659505.1 Planctomicrobium sp. | reverse complement strand
GAGGAAGGTGGTCGTAAGACTCCGTTCTTCAGTGGTTATCGACCACAGTTCTACTTCCGCACAACAGACGTGACCGGAGCGGTTAAGCTTCTTGGTGACGCTGAGATGTGCATGCCTGGCGATAACGTCAAGCTGGAAGTTGAGCTCATCAAACCTGTTGCTCTTGTCGACGGTAGTCGCTTCGCGATTCGTGAAGGTGGACGTACTGTTGGTTCAGGCGTGATCACAAAGATTCTTGAGTAGTTTAGTGCAACGATGACTAAACAGAATCCGGCGACTCAGATGAGTCGCCGGATTACTGTTATTTTATATCAACCCAGGCTGACTTGGGTTGGAATTGAAAAACAGCGGGAGCTTTCACCAAAAGCTTTCGGACGACAATTGGCAGCTGGCAACTTAGCTGCAACTGGAGAGTGACTAATGTCTCGCGAATATGTATGGCTGGAATGCACTGAGTGCGGTGAACGAAACTATCGCGCAGAGAAAGAAATGCGCGGCACTGAGCGATTGGAAATCATGAAATATTGCCCAAAACTCAGAAAGCACACTAAGCACAAAGAGTCACGCAAGAAGTAAGAAGCTGCAAGACACTTACAGACCCGTGTAGCTCAATTGGCAGAGCAGCGGATTCCAAATCCGCAGGTTGGGAGTTCAAGTCTTCCCGCGGGTGTTTTGATATAGAATTCACTTCGGTGAATACTTTAAGATGGCGACAGTGGGAACTTCCCCATTGATAGAAATAACTGATTAAAGGGGTTGCCCAGGATGGCAAAAGCAAAGACGGAAACTTCGTTCTGGTCGAATTTCCTTATCCCTGGACTTTTTAAACCGAATCAAGGACGTGTTGTACGTCAAGTAACCGCTGCCACAATTGGCATTGTGCTTGTCACAGCAGCATGGAGGGTTCGTGCGACATTATTAGTCGAGAAGGAGCCTGCACTTTCCTTGGGGATTCCTTTGGCAATTGCAGCTAGTGGGCTTTGGTTTGCTTACCGACTGGTCAACTGGCCTTCGTTTGCAAACTTTTTGATTTCAGTTGAAGCTGAGCTAGACAAGGTCTCCTGGGCAGACTGGGGTTACCTGAAAAGAGCAACAGTCGTTGTACTGGTTGTGATGTTTGCGATGGGAGCATATTTATATTTAGCTGACTTTTTCTGGCAACGACTTTTCGGTGCCATCGGCTTTTTGGACCTTGACACAATCGATTGAGCCTACTGACCTCGGTCGGAAGGTCCACTCAGGTCAGCTTAGAGTTGGGTTTTGTTAATAAAACAACTCTAGAATTTGAAGGTTTAGGAATTGTAACTGGAATCGCTTGAAATTACTCAAGGGATTGATAAAGATACGTGGCTCGCTATGAATATTGACCAAACTAACGCTGACTCCGATGAGACAGATGCGGCTCCCGTATCTGAAGAGGACAGGCAATGGTTTGTCTTAAAGGTTCAGAGCAACCGTGAAAGGTCGATCAGGGATTCGATTTTACGTCGTATCCGCATGGAGGGGATGGGCGATCACTTTGGTGAAGTCTTCATCCCAACGGAAAAGGTTGTAGAAACAAAAGGTGGTAGTCGGCGTGTACGTGAGCAGAAACTACTGCCTGGGTACATGATGATCAACATGGTCATGACTGATGAAACCTGGCACTTAGTGCGTTCGACTAGCGGTGTTGGTGACTTCACTGGAGCTGCTGGCAAGCCCATCGCGATGGAAGAAGAAGAAGTCAATCGCTGGCTTGGTGAAAGCCCAGGTGAAGTGAAGAAGAAAGAGGACGAGCAAGTCGCACGTCCGGTTGTTAAGTTTAGCGTTCAGGTCGGTGAAACTGTCAAAGTCAAGGAAGGTGCCTTCGAGAACTTCGAAGGGGTCATCGACTCCATGGACGAAACGACTGGCAAGCTGAAATTAATGATTGAGATTTTCGGTCGTAATACCGAAGTGGAATTGGAACACTGGCAAGTTGAAAAAGTTTAAGTTTTAAGCCTTTCGAGCCAATAGGGTGACGCATTCTGCGAAGCTCAAAGAATAATACGGAAAATCTGCGTTGGAGTTGCAATCTCCAATGCAACCGGAATACAAAATAAAGTTCGGTTTATGGCTAAGCAATTAGTAACAGAAATTAAAGTTCAAGTCACTGGCGGCCAGGCGACTCCTGCCCCACCAGTTGGTACGGCACTCGGTCCGCATGGCGTGAACATTGGCCAGTTTGTCCAGCAGTTCAATGAGCAAACGAGGGAAATGTCAGGTACTACGCTGCCTGTTGTGATCTCAGTTTACAATGACCGTTCATTTGACTTTATCATCAAGAGCCCCCCAGCTGCAGTCTTACTAAAACAGGCTGCGAAGATTGCCAAAGGTGCTGGGAACCCTCTCAAGGATAAAGTGGGAACAGTTACGGTCGATCAATTAAAAGACATTGCTAAGACAAAAATGAATGACCTCAATGCTGGGAGCATTGATCAGGCTGTGAAAACAATCGCAGGAACAGCCCGAAGCATGGGCATTACAGTTGTTGATTAGCGATTATTATGACGTGTCGTGAATAGCCTGTTGGTTATTCCGGAGTATACGCCAGCGGTTGGCTGGCATTTTTGAATACATTAGTTGACGAAGTCAGGCGAGAAAAATGGGTAAGCCCTCAAAAAGACAGCAAGCTTATCGCAAAGTTGTAGCTGATCTTGAGCCCGGTGATGTCACGAGCGCGATTGGCGTTCTGAAATCCTTGAATAACAGTCTTCCTAAAGGAGTTGAGCCTCCTAAAGGAGATCAATCTATCGAATTGTCAGTCCGCTTGGGTGTTGACCCAAAGCATGCTGACCAAATCGTGCGTGGTTCAATTGTATTACCGCACGGAATTGGGAAGACTCAACGAGTATTGGTCTTCTGTAAAGATGCCAATGTTGAGAAAGCCCTGGAAGCTGGAGCTGACCAAGCGGGTGGCAAAGAACTGGCTGATAAAGTCAAAGATGGGTTCCTGGATTTTGATGTTGCGATTGCGACACCAGATATGATGGGAGTTGTTGGTCCCTTGGGGCGCGTTCTTGGGCCAAGAGGTCTAATGCCATCACCCAAAGCGGGAACCGTCACTCAGGATGTTGCTACAGCGGTAACAGAATACAAAGCTGGTAAAGTTGAATTTCGCGTTGACGATGCAGGGATTGTCCACTGCATCGTGGGCAAAATGTCATTTGACGAATCCCAATTGATCGACAACGTTGAGGCCCTCTTGAATCTTGTGAAGCAACTTCGCCCACTGGCAGCAAAAGGGAACTACATTCGATCCGTTTATGTTTCAGGATCTCAAACTCCTGGTGTTCCGATCGCTGCTGCTTAATAGTAAGACGTGAGGAACTGGAAACACACTTTTGGCAGAGACGATCCTGCCAGCACTAATAGCGTTTAGGCTTGAGATCATGAGTAAAATTGTCAAGAAGATGATGCTGGAAGACCTCCGTACTAAAATGGAAGGTCGTCGAGATTTTTTGGTTCTCGATCTTTCCAAGCTTGACGCGATTAGCAACAACGAAATGCGAATTGAGCTTGCTCAAAAAGGGATCCAACTGCTTGGCGTTAAGAATCGCCTGCTACAGGTGATCCTGAGAGACGAGGGAGTCGACACTCTCGACGGTACATTAGCTGGTCCCTCCACAGTTGTGTGGGGTGGTGAAGATATCGTCGGGCTGTCTCGCGAAATGACCCAATGGGCTAAGAAAACTGATGCCCTGAAGATCAAAGGCGGATCGGTTGACGGCCAGGAAGTTGACTCTGTTGGTGTTGTTGATATCAGTAAGGGACCAAGTCGTCTCGAACTAATTGGACAACTTGCAGGTTTGATCCTCAGTCCTGGAGCAAACTTGGCAGGAGCATTGCTTGGCCCCGGTGGCAAACTTGCAGGTCAAATTACAACGATTTCAGAAGAAGAAAGCGGTGACGCGGCGTAGCGTCCCGGTTCGGCCGAGTGAGGCCGAGATGAGTCAGACTCGTGCTGTTGAATATACAAAATACTCGCGAGTCATAATTATCACTCTACCGAGCCGGTGCAAAGTCACAACGCACGCCGGCAAATTAACTTTGGAGAACGGAAATGTCAGCTGAAGCCCCAGAAGCACCAGCAAAAGAATTCGACGACAACACTAAAAGCCTGGGCGATCAACTCGTTGGTCTGACTTTGCTTCAAGCAAAAGCTCTCGCTGATTACCTGAAAGATGTCCATGGCATCGAAGCAGCTGGTGGCGGCGTTATGATGGCTGCCCCTGCAGCAGGTGGCGGAGATGAAGGTGGCGCAGCCGAAGAGCAATCTTCGTTTGACGTCATCCTCACAGGTTTTGGTGATTCCAAAATCAACGTCATTAAAGCTGTTCGCTCCATCACAGGTCTTGGTCTGAAAGAAGCCAAGGAAACTGTTGAAGGTGCTCCAAAACCAATCAAAGAAGGTTTGGAAAAAGACGAAGCAGAAAAGCTTGTCAAAGACATCGAAGCTGCTGGCGGAACCGCCGAACTCAAGTAGTTTCCATTCAAGTACAGGTAACTTGATCAAGTTTGGTCAAGTTACCTGCCTTTTTGTTTAGTGACAGCACTCTGCGTGCCATACAGTTGCATTTTCATCTGCACGCTGATACTCTTTGCTGAAATGCCAGCTAGAATATCGGTTTAGGTGAACTTCGATTGAATTATTGGCGACGCGTTTTGCAAATCTTGACGGTTTCGCCTGAGTCCTGGAGCAAGCGATATGTTTGCTTCCTACGTGACTTCAGGTCCTGCATGTTGGTTATCGACAATATCCGGAAGGGGGCCGGTTTGGCGAATCTGAAATTGCGCAAAGAGTTTTTGCGTAGATCATGTGCATCGGTTCTGTGTTTGTTTGACTGCAAGCATTTTATCGCTAACTCATCTCTCGTTGTGCGCGAACTGCCTCAGAATGCTCGTTTGTTTAATTCTCATTTTCCTAATCGGGTTACGTTCTCTTGTTTGACCATCGCAGATTTCTTCCAGAGTTACTTCCCGACCAGACTTACTTCCATACTGCTTCTGGACTCTCAGCGAACAACTCAAAGAAGAGTGCTATCAGTATCAATGCAGTGAATCCCTAAGTATTGACAAGTCTCGTTTTGGGCAATTGAGACTGATAACTGAGTATTGTTTAGTCACTGAATTTTTGATTTTATTTTTCTTACACACAAAGAATCCGACGAATGCCAATTCCTTATCAGCGAATCATTCCTACCGACAGTGTTCGTAATTTTGGTAAAATTGAGGCTAAATATGAACTCTCTGACCTGACACGTATTCAGACTGAATCGTATGCCAGGTTTTTGCAGCTAGAGCGAAAACCTGAAGAACGTCGCGATGAAGGTCTGGAAGAGATCCTTCGTGAAGTCTTTCCTGTAGAGAGTTACGACGGGCAATATCGCCTTGAGTACGTCAAGTACGAACTCGGCAAGCCTCGCTACAACCCGACTGAATGTAGCCAGCTTCGATTGACGTACGGTCGTCCGTTTCGAGTGACGTTACGACTCGTGAAAGAAGAGCCAATTGAAGAAGAGGTTTATCTAGGCGACATGCCGATTATGATCGGTGGTGGTGAGTTTATCATCAATGGTGCAGAGCG
>JABJMI010000250.1 GCA_018659505.1 Planctomicrobium sp. | reverse complement strand
CGAGAAAAAGACGATGTGAAGGAAGTTCGAGAAGGGTTCGAGTGTGGTATTCGAATCGATGGTTTCAACGATGTGAAAGAGGGCGATTTGCTGGAAGCCTATCGCGTGGAACAGCGAAAACGAACCTTGGACGAATAACTTTCAACTGGAAAGATCTATTCGTAAACAAATCCTTTGAGTCATTCGCATGAAATCACGACGAACTGCAAAAGTATCGGAAGCGATTCGACAAGTCGTTAGCTCTGCAATTCTAATCGAATTGCGAGATCCACGAGTCAAAAATGTGACCGTGCTACACGTTGACACATCGGCAGACCTACGGACAGCTAAAGTCTATGTGAGTATCCTGGGAGATGAGAAAGCGGAACGCCTGAGTATGCAGGGACTCGATGCTTCGCGAGGCTGGTTGCAATCGAAAATTGCTGACCAGTTGCAATTGCGATTGACGCCGGTCCTGACTTTTATCTCAGACCCCGGAATCAAAAAGAGTGTTGAAGTTTCAAAAATGCTTCGAGAAATTAGTGGTGAACCACTCTCTGACGAAGACTCACTCGTTTCTGAAACCCTTAATGAAAATACTGCAAGCACTGAAACTGAAGACGGACAAGACTGAAAGACAATTTTGAGATAGAAGAGTGATTGGTGTTAATCATCAATCAGCAGTAATCACTGAATCATCATTTTGATTTCTGATATCTTATTTCCATTCAACCACGAATCGCCCAGATCCGGGAGTCGTCTATGCCTGCCAGCAATTCGCTGAAAGCAGCTGACAAACAGAAGATTACCAAGAAGCTCGTTACGGAATTGAAGAAGCGCTACAAAGGCTCTGTTCCGAAACAAAATCGGTCTATCTTTGAAACATTGTTATTCTCCGCATGCTTGGAAGACTCATCTTACAAGCAAGCAGAGGCTGCATACGCCCGCCTGTTGGAAAACTTCTTTGACCTGAATGAGGTACGAGTCAGTTCTGTTAAAGAAATTGAACAGGTACTCGGCGAGATTAACGACCCAGACTGGAAGGCGTTGCGCGTTCGCGAAGTTCTCCAATATGTCTTCGAAACGTACTATGCCTTTGATTTAGACCAACTCAAACGCAAAACTCAGGACGCTGCAAACAAAGAACTGATGTCGATCAATCATCTTTCGACATTCATGAGGGATTACACTGTTCAACATGGCTTAGGCGCTCATGTACTGCCTGTCGACGAGACGATGTCCAAAGCGTTGAAGTGGATGTGCTTAGCTGACCTTGGTGAGACGCCCGAACAGGCTGCGGACGCGATTAAAGCAGGCTTAAAGAAATCAGAAGGACCTCTCTTCTGCCACCTCTTAAAATGTGCTGCGACCGATCCAGCATTACAGCCAGGCTTTGACGAGTTCGAAGAAGTGACCGAGGAAGACCCTCTCCATGCTTCCAAGCGATTAGCTGAACTGGTCAAGAAACCAGTCAAAAAGAAAGTTCCTAAGAAAGCCACAGCAAAAGTCAGCAAAAAGAAACCTGCTAAGAAGACCAGTTCGCGAACCAAGACAGCTAAGAAGAATACGACAACCAAAAAGAAAACTGTGAAGAAAAAAGTCGCAGTCAAAAAGAAAACGAGTAAGAAAAAGAAGACAAAGTAGGATGTGATAGATCAACTCAAAGAAATCATCGCGATACAAGCGGTGGTTTTGATTTACAGAACGAACAAGCCAGTGGGATGCCTTACTGGCTTGTTCCACGCGCAGAACTTCCTCCGAGAGTTTGCCTGCCACACGACAGCACTCTACATCTTCTGTAGCGTCAGAGTATTGTTCAAATCACATTGATCATTCTTGATCGAAGTCGATACACTTGTCTAAGATTATTATCCCTCTTATATAGTTTTGAGACGGCAAGATGACATGCTGAGTTTCACCGAGATTAACAGGCGTGCTCTCCTAAAGATTGGCGCCCTGAGTTTGTTCGGAAGTTCTGCAATTGCGTCATCGAAAACTGCCACAATTCCATCAAAAAGCTGTATCTTTCTACATCTGCAAGGTGGTCCGAGTCATCACGATTTATGGGATCCGAAGCCGCTTGCTGTTCCTGAAATTCGTGGAGCATTCCAAGCAATTCAGACTGCCGTTCCGGAGATACAGTTTGGGGAACTGTTAGCTGGCTCCGCGAAAGTTGCAGATCACTTGTGTGTTGTTCGCTCGATGACTCACAGATTCACAAATCATATCGCTGGGACATATATTACTCTCACAGGCTCAACAAATCAGCAAGATCGTGATCGCGAAGCTCATGGCGATGACTTCCCCGGACCAGGGGCAGTACTGAATGCTTTACAAACAGAGCGCAGCGATGTCCCCCGAGCCGTTTCGCTTCCGAACTGGTTGAGTATCCCCGGACCTTCAAATCGTATGCCGGGTCAATACGGGGGATTCTTGGGAAGCGTGCATGATCCCTTTCTTGTCGAAGGCGATCCGGGAGCGAAAGATTATCGCCCACTTTCACTGACGATGCCAGAGGGTGTCAGTTCCGACAGATTGAAGAGTCGGCTCAACCTCTCACGACAACTTGAAGTCAAGGCGAAACTACTGGAAGAAGAACTTGATCAGCAGTTCAATCACCTTCAGCGAAGTGCTTACGATCTTGTCGTGGATGGTAAAATTCGTAAGGCACTCGATCTCTCTCAAGAGAAAGAGACTCTACGGGATCGCTATGGACGCAACCGATTCGGGCAGTCTTTATTGCTCGCCAGACGACTTGTCGAGGCAGGAGTTCAATTTATCGGCTTCAATGAATTCAATCAGAAGTGGGACACACACGGTGGTCTCGAAGGTCGCTACAAGCAAATTGTGCCTGAAATGGATCAGGCGTTTAGCGCCCTCGTTGAAGACCTCGCAGAACGGGGCATGCTCGAAAATACCTTGGTTGTGAATACCGGTGAGTTCGGAAGAACGCCGACGATCAATGGAAATGCAGGTCGCGACCATTGGCCGAATGTCTACAGTACCGTCCTCGCTGGCGGCGGAATTCGTGGCGGTCAAATCGTCGGAGCGAGTGACTCCAAAGGCGCAGAAGTGCTTGACAACCCCATCAGCCCTGCCGATCTCCTCGCAACTGTTTGGCATCAACTCGGCATCGATCCCCATACAGAATTGCGAGACCGCTTGAACCGACCACTTCAACTTTCTGAAGGTTCTGTGCTACGTGAGTTAATTGGAGAGCAAAGCTAGAACAAATCCAAATTTGTTCTTAACGAGATCTGTCTCGTGGCGCGAGTGTACCAACTTGTGAAAACTTAATTCGCGGACAAGAGAAGCATTGGATTTGCTCTACAGCGGGTCTGAAAGTAAGGGATGCTAGTTCTTTCAAAGTTAGCTTCGGTCCTTGATCAACAATAAAGTCGCAAGCAATCATAGGGGCAATTTCGAATCGTCGATCTCCGCCAACATGACCCTTTTGCGAGACGTGCGTGTATGCTTGGATATGTAGACATAATCAAAAAAACACCGTACGTATCTAGATACGTACGGTGTTGATTACTTTGTTTTCTCAGCAGTATCTTGACTTAAAATTCACCAATGATTTCGCCACCTGATCGTGTAGAGAGTGCTCGGAAGGTGTCGCGATCAATGTTTTCGCTAATCAAGCGTCCAGAACCATCTCCGAGAAGGAATTGTGCACCACCTGTATGATTGCTGCGGTAGTTGCTTGTTGAGTGTCCAGGATCATTACAGTTTGTGACTGCTCCATCATTAACGAGCGTATCAGTCACTGGAGACTTATTGATTGGATCAAGCGTACTTCCAAAAATACTTCCCAGGGCATCCAGACCAGCTCCCTGGTAGGTTGTGCCGTTCGGCTGTGGAACCATCCAAGCTTGGGTAATTTTTCGCCCGGATGGGACAGGTGTTGTGCAGCCTTGTCCCGTGCAAATTGGGAAAAGTGATCCGGTGGCACCTTCTCCCATGGCGATCGTGT
>JABJMI010000375.1 GCA_018659505.1 Planctomicrobium sp. | reverse complement strand
TACTTGACATCCCCGAACTTTGCTTTTCTTGAGGAGTGATTCCTCCTGTTGGATGCCAGTCGATCAGTTTGAGTTCTACCGATTCGTAACCGCGAAAATGATTCATGTTTGTGGTGAAGCAGATTGAGAATGGACCTTTGATGGCTTCAATCATCTCATCTGCCCATTCACTTTTTCCGAAAGCGACTGCTCGCAGAACTTTGCTTCCGTCTCGAACTCGCAGCGAAAGATGACGTTCTCCGCCGCCCATTTTTTTAGGAGGTTCAACAAGCTCGACATTCGATGAAGCAAAGCGTGGACGATGATGAGCAGCCCCAAATGGTCCAAGCCAATCAAGCTCTTTGACTGCTCGATGAGTCAAGTCATGCAAGGAGACTTCGGCATCTATCTCGAGTTCCGGTTCAGCTGAATCCGACTCGCTGGCATCTAGAATGGCATGACTTAACGCGTCTCGAAAGGCGTCGAGGTTTACTGCTTTTACTCTCAGCCCAGCTGCTGCCTTATGACCTCCGAATGTTTCGAGATGTTGGCTACACGATGAAAGCCCCGCATGAAGATTGTAGCCATGAAAGGAACGTCCGGAACCTTGACCAACTTCAGTATCGGGATTGATTGCAATCATGATCGCTGGTCGTTCATACTTCTCAGCGATACGACTGGCAACAATCCCAATCACGCCGGCATGCCATTCTTCGCTAGCGAGAACTAACGCTCCTTGTTCTAACCAAGCGGGATTCTCTTCGACTTGTTCTTTCGCCTGTTTATAGATCTTCCTCTCAACCTTTTGTCGATCTTTGTTGAGCTGATCAAGGTAGTCCGCAAGCTGTGCAGCGCGTTGACGATTGTCAGTGGTTAATAATTCGACAGCGAGTCGAGCTTGTCCAAGTCGCCCTGCGGCATTAATACGAGGACCAATTCCAAAACCAAGGTCTTCGGCACTCAGTTCTTTCTGTTCGTGCATGTTGCCAACCTTAAGCAGCATGGCAAGTCCGACAGTTGGATTCTCCAAGAGCGTTGCCAATCCGTAACGGACGATGATTCTATTCTCACCAACTAACGGAACAACGTCAGCGACTGTTCCGATAGCTGCCAATCCAACTGCGGACTTAAGGTACTCTCTCATACGCGGAGAGGCTTTCGTACCATCGCCCAATCGTTGACAGACAGCCCAAGCAAGCTTGAACGCGACCCCTGCACCACACAACTCCTGAAATGGGTATTCGCTGCCGGGCAAACGGGGATGCACATTCGTCGCTGAATCGGGCAACTCGTCGAGCATATTATGGTGATCGGTAATGATCAATTCGAGACCGAGCTCTTTGGCGAGTGCTGCCTCTGCGATGCTGCAAATCCCACAATCGACGGTAATGACCAGGCGATCTGGATCCTCTTCATGCAAAGTTTTGATTGCATCGAGGTTGAGGCCGTATCCTTCATCAACCCGACTCGGGATATAATAATCGACTGTCGCACCCGCCAGTTTGAAACAGTGCCAAAGAATACTCGTCGATGTCACTCCATCGACGTCGTAGTCTCCATAAATTGTGATTCGACGTTGTGAACGAATCGCATTCACGATTCTCTCGGCAGCGGCTGGTACTCCAGGTAGCAAATCGGGCTCGTGCAGATCGGTCATCTTGGTCGCGAAGAGTTCTTGCGCGATCTGTTTTGATTCAACACCGCGCGCTGTGAGAACTTGAGCTAGAAGTGGAGAACAAGACATCTCCTTCGATAAGCGGGCGACCATCCCTTGATCGTGCGGAGCGAACCTCCATTGTTTCGGCATCGGTTTTTCTCAATCTAATATGCGTTTTCGTTTACATGCAAGTCGCGCGAATGAGTCAATCTTACGTGTCGAATTCACTCACTTGCGAGTCGTGCTTGTATTCAATTTATTTAAAGGGGATTGGTTTTAAATCCCTGACCCTTTGGCTTTGAGTCGGCGTGACTCTCTGCTGAAGGAGTTGAAATTGATGTAGTCCCAGTGTCGATACAGGTCGGAAGCTTTTCTTAATTCTTGATGTGTTCCGAGACCTTCAACTTTTCCATCATGTAATAAAACGACTTGATCGCAACGACGAATTGTTGAGAGTCGACTCGGCAGGAAGATGACAGTTCTGCTTTGTGAAATTCGCTGATAAGCATCATCGATGGCAACTCTTAAACTCTCTTCCAAAATCGCTTCGGGTTCTTGAATTATCAAGACAGCCGGGTTGCGAAGAACAGCACGCGCCAGTCCTATTTGAAAAGCTTCTCCAATTCCGATTGATTGCCCATGTTCACCAAGTGTGGTTTCATAACCGAGCGGTAAACTGGAAATGAACTTATTGACATGCACTGTCTTGGCAGCTTCGATTGCTTCTTGCATGGTAAACCGTGAGTCACCACAGATCAGGTTCTCCAGCACAGTTCCGGAGAGAACCGGGTCATCTCCCCCGACATAAGATGTCTCAGCATGTATCGATTCGAGAGTTCCCCAGGCGATGTCTTCCCCATCAAACATGACCCGACCTTGAGACGGTTCAATAAATCGAGGAAGTAAGTAGGCAATGGCTTTGGGAAGAATTGAATCTAACGAGACCAAAGCGACTTGTGATTTCGCTTCGATTCGTAAATCTAACCCCTTTAATATCTCATGCCCGCGATGACGATAATGAACAGATTCCAGAATGATTGATTTCGCAACCGGCTCGATAAACTTGGCTCCAACGGCTTGACCAACGTCAGGGATTTCATCGAGAAAACGGTAGACTCTTTCACTCTCGCCTAACAGGAATCGACGTTGAGCGACCGCAAACTCTAACGATGTCGCTTCACGTGCCAGGATTGCAAGTGACGCCAGCAGTGCGACTCCGAAAGCAAGTGGTAATGGAGCACTCGGTGAGAGAACCCTTAGCCCAATCAGCAACATGACAACTGCAATTGAGACAGCCACGAAAAGTCTGGCGACTCTCAATGAATTATGTTCCAGACGTCGTCCTGCGCTTTTATCGGTTGTCAGTCTCAGTAGGTGATTTTCGAAGAGTGCCCCTTCGAACTCTTCCATATTGTATCCACGAACGATTCGAGTTTTCTTCAAACCATCAGCCAGAAAACGAGCTTCAGTCTCCGCACGTGATTCAGCTAACGATCGTTGAGCAGCTCCCTTTGAGCGTTCGTAACGATACAGCCACCAACTGGCGATTGTAGGAACCAAACATTGAATCGCTAATCGCCAGTCAATACACAAACTCGCAATCAACATTACTGGGACCAGGCAGGCTCCTCGAGTGAGTCGCCAACGGAATTGGACAAGTGCGTCGCGGATTTCGTCTATCGTTTCTGTGAACAGTTTATGAGCCACGAGATGACGCTGCCCTGTCAGGTCACCGGGACCTAAGCGTAATGTCTGGCGATGAATTGCCTTGCGTAGCGATGTTGAAATCGTTGTGGCTGCTTGATGAGCATGGCGTCTGGCACGGGATCGAGCGAACAGTAAAAGCAGAGTGACCAATAATCCGGAGATGACCAGCATCACCAATGACAATGGACTCGACGAAGCAAACGGAACAGAGCGGCAGAACCAAGGCAGCCAGAACCAACCAAAACTCTCATCGAAACGAATCGCCTGAACCCATAATCCGATGTCATTCGCAAGGATGAATTGTTTAAGCTCCTGCTTAATCTGCACATTCGTCGTATGCAATTCAGAGAGCATTCGAAAATGAGTCAACAAATCAATTAACAGAACGATCAGGATGAGACCGACGACTGCACAGGCAGTGTAGACCATTGACCAAAGGAACATTCCCCGCGCTTGCGAGTCGGTCCAATGTCGTTTGGGGAGGAGCCTACGCAAGGGACGATTTGTTTCGCTCATAAGACTCTCCCTCGCGATTATTTCTCTTCATACTCCGTTCAGTTTGTCTTGCCCAATCCTGTTAGGCAAGATCTCTATCTTCAAACATCAGGAAAGCGACCATGATCATTGATGTGATATAAGCCACGCAATAAATCCCAGCCATTCCCATGTAATATGCAGGGATTGTTTTCCCCGTTGAGACCGCTGCCGACAGATTAAAGTGTTCTAGCGTTGGCAAGATTGTACCTATCAGCTGAGCGACAAAGCTCACAAAGACATTTTGCTCTGGAACCGCAGCGATGACTGGTGTCAGATGACCGACAACGAACAGAGCGAAACAGGTGCTGATGTTTACAATCATCGGCATACGGGTCGAAATCGCGACACTGACCGCAGCTAAGACTCCAATCTCCATTGCAATGAGAGTCAGCCCCGGCAAGATTGTGCGGGCAACATTGAAGCGCTCCTGAGTCAAATATGGAATCTGGAAAGGCAACCAACCGACGTTGCGATAGAAGAAGATGTCCGCGTTCGGAGTCCCTGCTTCGCCTTGATCGTAACCAAATTTGAAGTAGGTGAAGAAGAAGAACAAACCTCCCAAAATCAAAATCATGATGATCGAAGATTGTAAGATTCCAACATATTTCCCGAAGACAAACTGCCGACGGTTAATTGGCTTCGAAAGCAGCGTCATCGCTGTTTTGCCATCAATTTCCTCAGCGACACTAATACTCGCTGTCCAGACAGCAAGCATTAGCGAACAAATCAATGTCATCGCCAAGCCACAATCAATATACATTTTCGTATCTTCTCCCATAGAGAAGAACGGAACGTAATAATTGACGATCATGAGCAGAATGGCTAAACCGGTCATCAAGAAGAAGACGGGTTGCCGCAACGCTTCTTTTGTCGTTGCTCGTGCAATCGTTCCGGTTCGAGTTGTGTAGTTGAGGACAATCAGTCCAATCAGAAAGACGATCCAGCCAGCCGTAAGATAGGCATATGGAGGCGTAACCGTTCCGTCTGTCGCCTGAGCGAGCAGCGTGGGCAAACTTGTCATTTGCAAAGACCTTGAAAATAAATGAGGATAATAAAGAATGAATACAACAAAATATTTAACGGTGGAAAATAAAATCCACAGATGAAACAGCCAAATCATGGCAATACTGAATCGTTAATCAGTCTTTAATGTACCGTGACCGATTCAGATGAGCAATTGTCGCAATACTTTGGACAAAGATCAAATCGACTGTTTCATAAAATCGCGAACACAATCCAAATTCCTCCTACGATCCCATTTGACATGCAAACTTTCCAGAATTTAGTTGATTCTCGTCGTCAGTGGATCGATTCCACGTTGATTCCATGGTGTAAAGAAGCTTCGCGAAAGGACTTACTTCTCGCAGAACACGAATGGCAAGACCTGGCAGGACGCCCTGCCCCCGAGATGACTCTCTGGAAATGGGCGTGGGAAAGATTTCCGATTTTATCGCATACAGGGTTAAACGCGATCAATGAGACGAATTGTGTCGTTGTCCAATGCGTGGATGGTCGCATCGCCACCGGATACCCGGACGCGGTACGTTCGCAAGCAGGATTATTATTCCTGACAATCGAGTCTGGTGAGACAATGGGTCCAATCACCATTGATGAAATCGAGCAAATCGAAGTCGACGCGTGACGAAAGAGACAATTCGTTTATAATGAAGTGTAATCCAGCATAATTCGCGTCTCTAATAGACCTTTAAATAAGAAAGAAAACTCACAATGTCAGACAAAAAACAAGAAATTGTTGACGAATTACAGGTTGCTTATTGGATGGAAATGGAGACAGTCATGAACTTTCTCTCAAACTCCATCAATCTCGACGGTGTCCGCGCTGAGGAAATTAAGAAATCTCTCGATGCAGATATCTTGGAGGAACTCAACCATGCACGCAGCCTTGCTTCACGGATCAAAACATTGAGTGGGATCGTCCCAGGTAGCAAATCATTCGTCGCAAGACAAGATTCTCTGCAACCACCAACCAAATTGACAGACGTTGTACATGTCATC
>JABJMI010000130.1 GCA_018659505.1 Planctomicrobium sp. | reverse complement strand
TACCCTTGCCCCTCGATCCCTAGCCCCTAGACCAGCGGCTCGAATGAAACCTTCCAATTTGGTTACGGCTGATCAAGCCGCGCTAGGCTTCCGTCTCACTGGTCGGTCTTCTACACTGCTCAAAACGGTCTAGAGGCTAGGGACTAGTGTCTAGGGGGAAAGAAGAAACTGGGTAGCAAAATACCTTGAATTATCACCATCAGTATTGAGAACGAGATTCGATGTCTATTTTAGTCGACAAGTCCACGAAGATTATTACTCAGGGTATTACCGGTCGCGCTGGACTGTTTCACTCGCAAAAATGCCGCGAATATGCAGAAGAACACCGCTCCGGTGAATCCGTATTCGTTGGTGGCGTGACTCCCGGAAAAGGTGGTGAAGATGTCGACGGATTTCCGGTATTCAATTCTGTCGCAGAAGCCATTGAGAAAACCGGAGCCAATACTTCACTCGTGTTTGTACCGCCTCCATTCTGTGCCGATGCGATTATGGAAGCCGCAGACGCGGGAATTCGCTTGATCGTCGCAATCACTGAAGGAGTTCCCGTCTTAGATATGGTCAGGGTCGCGAAGTTTCTGGCGACTCGCCCTGAAGTCCGTCTGATTGGACCAAATTGCCCTGGCATTATCACCCCCAGCGTTGCCAAGATCGGGATTATGCCGGGGTACATCCATAAACCGGGAACTGTCGGTTTGATTAGTAAGAGTGGAACACTCACCTACGAAGCCGCCTGGCAATTGGGAAATCTCAATCTCGGTCAATCGACTGCGGTCGGAATTGGTGGCGACCCCATCATCGGAACGAATTTCATTGATCTGTTGGAAATGTTCGAGAACGATCCTGAAACTGAATCCATCTTGATGATTGGCGAAATCGGTGGCGATGCTGAAATCAAAGCCGCTAAATATGTGAAAGAACACGTCACAAAACCTGTTGCAGCCTTCATCGCTGGTAAAACAGCACCTCCGGGCAAACGAATGGGACACGCTGGAGCGATCATTTCAGGTGGAAGCGGAACTGCTGAAGAGAAGATCGCAGCCTTGGAAGCCGCGGGTGTCGAAGTGGCAGAAAGCCCCGCCGATATGGGAGCCGCAATGCAACGAGCCATCGAAAAACGAGGTTAGAACTCAATTACGAGAGACAAAGTGATTCATCGCTTCGCAGCCCACTTCACAGTGGGCTTTCCAATACGGTTGAAAGAGATAAGAAGTCTACCATGGGACGTACTCACGCTCTCAATTAAAATCAACTATTGAAAGCGTGTCATTTTCATGGAGTTTTGATTGTTGAGTTGCCATGATCCAACGAGCGATGACCGCTGAACAGTTCTCCGAGCAGCGGAGCGAACTTCCTGATGCCGGGCAATGGGCAGAACTGATTCGCGGAGTGCCAGTCGTTCTCGACCCGCCCGACTTGGAACACGGCACGATTGTGTTGAACCTCTCCAAGATTTTCTCTGAATACGTCCATGCAGAGTTGAACGGTTATCCCTGTTTTGATCTCGGATTACATCTGGAATCTTCTCCAGATACGGTCCTCTTTCCGGCGATCAGCTACTTCACCGAAGGTAAACGCTTCGCCGAGGCAGATCACGATTACACAAAGTCAACGCCCGCAATCGTCATAGAGCTAGCGACTTCGAATGATCGTCGATCTAGTATTGGTGAGCGAGTTTCCTTGTATCACAGGTCTGGTGTTCAATCTGTCTGGGTCATTGATGCGAACAGTCGTGTCGTGCATGTAATGCGTAAAAGCACGATGTCCCCCAAGCGATATGAAGAAGGTGACATACTCGATGGCTCACCGGAACTGCACAAGTTAAAGGTTACCGTCGAAGATCTGTTCAAAGAACCCGACTGGATTTAATTACTTTGCATCGATTGCAGTCGCATGGGGCTCAAAATTTGGCGAGTCGCCAGCCAGAATTTCTGCGATGTGCATGACCTGAATTGGTTTCTTTTGCCGCCGAATGAGACCATCCAAGTGCATCAGGCAAGACATGTCTCCTGCTGTCATTACTTGTGCGTCTGCCTGCTCATGGTCGTGAATACGGTCATTCCCCATCATGCAAGAGACCGCTTCCTCAGCGACAGCAAAAGTCCCACCAAATCCGCAGCAATCGTCTACTCTTTGTAATTCGACGATCTCAAGACCATCAACAAGTTTGAGCAATTGTTCAGCCTTATTGAATTTCGGGATCATGGTCTCAGAGGAGCTACCCAAGCGTAATTCCCTCAATCCATGGCAGCTGTTATGCAATCCGACACGGTAAGGAAACTTCACATCCAGCGATTCAACTTTGAGGATATCAGTTAAGAATTCTGTCAGTTCGAATGTACGCTGCTTGACGTTCTTTAACCCGGGATCATTCGCTGAGAAGTATTCGTCATAGTGATGAGTCACCATGGCTGTGCAACTTCCTGATGGGCAGACGACGTATTCGTAATCAGCGAAGATTTCAACGAACGCCTTTGCCAGTGGACGCGCGTCGTCGACGCAGCCGGTGTTTGCCATCGGTTGCCCGCAGCAAGTTTGAGCTTCCGGAAAATCGACTTCACAACCGAATTTCTCTAACAGTTCGACTGTTGCCATCGCAACACGCGGATAGAACTGATCAATATAACATGGAACAAAAAGACCGACTTTCATAACAACCTTTATGGACTGGTCGCAGCACTATGGAATTCTATTTCTAAATTGCCACAGAGAGCAACGAGGACTCAGAGGAAAGGAAAAGAAAACGTTCCTCACGCCACTTTTACTCTGTGTTCTCCGTGCTCTCTGTAGCTAAAAATGACTCCTGCCCAGTTCTGTCTTACTACTGTTGGGAGTTCACATTATATCTTATTGTCTGGCAGCTGATGTTGGAACGCAAAGACCTCATCCAGTCCCGCAGTTCGTTCAATTGGGAGTACATTGCCGAGTAGCACTTTACATTCGAGTTCAATCCGTTCTTGAATCTGATGGATAGGAACTCGAAGTGCCGCAGGCCAGATTTGACGAGTCCGCTGATCCGATTGACACCATGGACCGTAGCAACAAACGACGCGTGAGAGAGGAAATCTGTTTAGTAATTCGTCGACTTGAGTTTGAGTGTATTCGTCTGACCAATGTTGCAAGACGAGAATGAACTCCGGCGAATCTTCAATTGGTTTGAAATCATTGAGATCGCGAAAGAAATTCGCACAGCGACATACTTTGAGAAAGCTGGAAACAGCGGATTCCATTCCATCCGGTCGACCGATCAGTAACCCGTTATCAATGATCAAGGCGGCTGCTCCGTTCCCTGAGAGTTTGGAGTTCTTCTACAAAATCGTTGACATCCTGGAATGAGCGGTAGACCGATGCGAAGCGAACAAAGGCGACCTGATCGACCGACTTTAATGCTTCGCAAACTTGTTCGCCTACAATTCGAGAAGGGACTTCCCGGTCAAATTTTTCATAGACGTAGTGTTCAACGCTGTCCAGGATTTGCTCGATCTGATCGGGGCTGATTGGTCGTTTGTAGCAGGCTTTTTCGACACCTGAACGGATCTTCTCACGATCAAACGGGACACGGGAGCCATCTTTTTTGATCACCTTCATCGGTGATTCTTCGATCTTTTCGTATGTCGTAAATCGTCGACCGCAAGAGAGACACTCACGACGACGACGAATTACAAAGTCTTGACTCCCACGCGAGTCAACAACTTTGCTCTCACCATCTCGACAAAAAGGGCACAACATTGAATTTCTCGAAGAACAATAAATTCAGTCAAACAAAAACGTCACTCGAAGCAATAAACATCTTTAAAGTTTCAGCAAAAACATTTCAGTAAGACTTATGGTAACACCTACTTCTTATAGGATGAGAGTCTTATTAGTTAAGTTTCTCACTAACAAATATAGATAGGAGTGAATTTTTTGAAGCTTATGCCTTATCTGTGAATGCATCAAGTGATCATTTCAGACGAAGCTGAATCTGGCTTTCGCTATTTCCATTATGGGAAGTCTGCGTGCTATTGACTGGATTATCGGAGGTTAATAGGCCTGGTGCAATCAACGCATACTTTTAGCGTTGGAGCGTCACTTCCCACGTTGTTCTGCCTTGCGACGGATTTCTTCTTTGACTTTGTTCAATCGTTCAGGCCATTTGAAGACAGGTGCGACTGTCGGATCGTAGCCTTGCATATGGTCGACCAAACGTGTTGTCGGCTTCGTATATTTGAGTTCAGTTTCGCCAAAAACCTCTTCACATAATTTTGCTAGACGCGGATCGTACTCTTTTAACTCAGTACGAGTATTAACGTGATTATGGTCGTGGTCATTTTCTCGATTATCATCGAACCACGACTGAACTCCCTCTGCGAAATATTCATGATGATTCGACGAGGCGTATTTTGTTTTCCAAAGTCCCTCCGCCATCGCTTCATCGTAGGCACGTTTTACGCGATCATCGAATGTCTTATCGACATTGATCATGCCCCGCAAATGAATGTTATGAGCAAACTCATGAATGAAGATCGACTCTGTCGGATATGGATCACCTTCGAAGGCGAGGAGATTCTCCTCTCCACATGAGCAAACTGGATCGGTCCGAGATCCACCCAATCCACGCGCACGTGCATCCCAAAAGTCATGCGGCATTAAGTGTGTGTGCTCGGGAACATCAGAAGTGAATTCGTCCTCAGACATAATTATCAATCGAGAACCGCTTTTGATCATCGCTTCTCGAACGTCAGGACGTTTCGCAAGCATTAAATTCACCAGATAAGCAGCTTCCTTCAAGGCGTAGTCGTCCACGTTGCCTGAGCTAATAATCGGATAGCCACCGGCAATGATATATTTCTCGTAGAACGGATCAAGCTCAAGTGAAGCAGGTGGACGTGAAATATCGAATTTTTGTTCATCTGCGAATACTTGAGAAGCGACGCCAGTCATGAAAAAGAATATCATCGAAAACACGTGATGAACGGGATATTTCAATTGATTAACTCCGTGCGGGAGGGCTGACAAAAATGGGCGTGGTCGAACAGATTTGTAGTTGTTGCTCAAGAATTACAATCTAAGTGTCTGCATCAGCTAGATCAAGTTGCGTCCAGCGGAATGCTGGAACAGCGCACATTGCACCAAGAATCGTCGCGACAACGTAAAGCCACAAATGTTCAATGTGTCCACTGAAAAGTGCAGGAGCAATTGAACGCGCGGGATTCATGGATGCTCCACAGATTGGACCAGCAAACATCGCTTCTAGCCCAACTGTTGAACCGACAGCGATTCCCGCAGTGATCCCTTTTTCTTTTGCACCCGTGGAAACATTCAGAATCACATACATCAGAATGAATGTTAAGATGAATTCGAATACGAATGACTGCCACCACGTATCGTTGGGAAGACTCATCCCCAGGTTTTGCTGTTCCCAGAAAAGTATTCTGAGGAGTCCACTGGCGAGGCAGGCTCCAATCAATTGGGCAACAATATAAGGAGCAACTTGCTGTATCGGGAATCGTTTGCCATACCAGAAGGCGAGAGTCACTGCTGGATTGAGGTGCGCCCCCGAGATATCACCGACTGTGTAAATCATCGCCAATACGATCAAACCGAATGTGATCGCAATCCCGACATGTGTGACTGCCCCATTGGAAACCTGATTCGCAACGATTGCTCCGGTTCCAGC
>JABJMI010000753.1 GCA_018659505.1 Planctomicrobium sp. | reverse complement strand
CGCTCGGGGCGTGACGTTGACCGGTCTCTCTCTCCTGATGAAGCCATTGCGCATGGAGCAGCATTATACGCAGGGTTTTGCTTGAACTCAGAATCGACGTTGCACTACGGGATCTCGGTCACCAATGTCAGTTCACATGATCTTGGTGTGCTCGGGATCGAGAAAAATCTCGACCGTCAACGCCGAAAGATTATGATCCCCCGCAATTCAGCTCTGCCCACTGAACGAACAAAAAGCTTTACCACCGCCAGCGACAATCAGTCCTCGATCAAAGTGGAAATCATTGAAGGCGGAGACGACAGTGGTAATAATTCCACAGCAATCGGTCGCTGTGTGATTCGAGACTTGCCTCCATCCCTGCCTGCCAACACACCGGTAGACGTCACCTTTCGATATGGCAACAACGGTCGCCTCGTCGTGGAAGCTTGCCTACCAAAGACCGGAGCCCAAGCTGTTCTCTCACTCAATCGCGCAGCGGGGCTCGCTCCTGAAGAGTTAGATGAGTGGCAAAAGAGACTCGATCTCGGAGTCGGTGTCGATTCAATCTCCAAGCACCAAGCTCATTCGACTTCCGATCCAATCGTAAAGACAACTGATCCAACTGCGGCGTCTAATGAAATCACCACTAAAAAAACAAGCTGGAAAGATCGCAGCAAAAAACTTACTGGAGGCACTGAATAATTTTATCGGATGGGGAATCTGCAATGATAAAAATAGACCATGTTCGGTATGAAGGTCTCACATCAGACGGTGAAGGATGTCTAGGGGAAAACGGATTTACATGACGATCCATATAACGGAAAAGATTCCAGAATGTGTTTGCTGTGTTGCGATATTCCAGAGCCGATGTGGACTTCAAAAGGGATGATCGACATGTTGGTTATCTTGTTATTCCACATCGGGACTATGCGAATCTAAGTTTCAACAAACACTGCGAATTCAAATTTCAAAAACGACTCAGGTCGTTTTTTCGTCAAGCTTGCAGATGCTCAGATGGCTATTTGAGTGAACCGCTGCGACGTGAGTCCCAGTTGGGGACAGCGCGAAATCGCGGACGTCGGAAGGCATTTTTAGTTGGTGGAAGGGTTCTTTCTCGCCCGGTTTCCAGAACAGTAGATATCCACCACTCCCGCCAGTACTACTAATAATGAACTTCTCCGGATGTAGAGCGACATTCCAGGCAACCCCTTTGAGTGGTCCCTTGGAAAGGTGTTCGATAATCTGTTCACCGTTGGTGTAATCAAAGATGACGACACTCGGATTGCCAATGCCAGCGAAGGCATTTGAGACATTCGTGATGCCGCTACAAATCAGTTGGGTTCCATCTTCGTTAAAAATCATTCCTCGGAAGCCGCCGATTTGTGCGCGAAATGTTTTGTCGTATTTTGTTAACGACTCCGCAACCCAACTCCGTTTCTTTTCTCCTGTTGTCAGATCCCAGTCAAAGATGTTGCCGTACAAATCGCCGGTGACGAGCGACTTTCCATCAGGATGAAATACGACGTTGTAAACGTAAGACTCATGCCCTTTCAGCTCTTGCTTGAGATTGCCGTTTGTTGAATCCCAGAGTTTGACAACTTTATCGTTACCGACTGACGCCAGCGTTTTCCCATCAGGGTTTAATGCCAGTGTACGAATCCAGCCATCATGCGCATTGATTGTCTGAGTTGGTGCCGACGTTTCGCTTTTCGCATTCCACCAGATAAGGCGCCCGTCATAGCCACCTGTGATGAGAGTTTTATCATCGTGACTGATGCACAACGCGCGTACCCAAGCGTCGGTGTCGAATTCAACTTTAGCGCCGTCAGAAACTTGGAAACGCCAAACCTTGTAGTCTTCACTGCCTACAAACACATATTCCCCGCTCCGGCTGAAACAACTGGACAGCAAAGGTTGACCTGCCTTGTAGTCTTTTTCAATGTGTGTTTTGGTGATGTCCATGATCGTTATTATTTTAGGTTCAAGGAATTGATTTCTTGTGCCTTCTGCAGAAGAAAATATAGATCGAGAATGGTTCAATCCAATCCAAGCTTTGTTAAGACAGCATTTCAAAAACTAACTAATCAATTCGTGAATCGCTGAACGTGAAGGGTCAGCAAGGGGTAACTCGCGACCGGCGATATTAAAAGTCGACATCGAGTCCAACCCGACAGCTGATAGATAAGTATGGAACAAATGACCGTGATCGATTTCCCGATCAATGACTTTTGTTCCATTTTCATTCGTCTTCCCGATGACTGCTCCTGGCTGAACTTTCGCTCCTCCTAAACAGATTGACCAGGCATTCCCCCAATGATCGCGTCCGTAGCGTGCGTTGATGCGAGGAGTACGACCAAACTCCGACATGACGACAACGAGTGTTGATTCCATCATTCCACGCGCGTGCAAGTCGGAAATGAGAGTCGAGAAGGGGGTGTCGAATTCGCCCATTTGCTCTAAGTGGAAGTTGAAGTTTTCGTTATGAGTGTCGTAATTCGTATGCGAGACTTGAACGAAGGGGATATCGTTTTCCAACAATCGACGTGCCATCAGGCAATGACGACCGAAGTCATGTTTTCCATAGCGTTCGTGTTCTTTTGCGTCTTCCTTGCTGACGTCAAAGACATCCCTCTTCTCCATCAACTGCAAAGCTTGTTCGTAACTCTGTGCGTAAACATCGGTCTCGGCAGTCCGTCTGCGGGCGAGAAACTGTTGGTTCGCTTTTCTTCTTAAATCCTGGCGAAACTGATCCACTTCGGGTGTTAAACCTGCGACACGCGCTGAATTCGCAGGAGGAGCACCGTCCACGCTGATGCTATTATACCTGGGACCAAGATAGGCTGAATCATTCCCGCGACCACCGGCTTGCACTTTGATGAATCCTGGCAATGGAGAAGCTGCCCGCTCAAGTCCTTTGGCACAAACTGCACCCAGGTGTGGATTGTCAATACCCGGCATCTGATTGCGACCATGGACCATTTGATAGCGACCTTTTCCGTGGTCACCATTTTTGGTGTTCAAGCTTCTGACAATAGAGAGCTTATCCATGTGCTGAGCAGTTTTAGGAAGAAGCTCTGAAATATGAATCCCAGGGACAGCCGTAGGAATTGCTCTAAACGGTCCACCGGTATCCGTTTTCGGTTTTGGATCCCAAGTCTCCAGTTGACTCACTCCTCCGGAAAGAAAGATCGTCAGCACGCGCATTTGATTCGATTTCAGATGTTCCGCAGCGACCCCTTGAGTGAAGGCTCCCAGACCTCCGACGACAAAGCCACCTCCGATCGCTCCCAGAAACTGCCGTCTTGCCAGTAGATGAGAATCTGTACCGCATGCATAATCGCATTTCATAATCGACTCTTTCGTATATCTCTGACTGTTTTCTCGTCAAAAATTATTAACTCTAATCCCTGTACTCTCAATTCCCTCAATACTGAAATCGAAATTCGGCAGAGGTCAGCAATGCCCAGGCGAGTTCCTGAATTGCCGCTGGTTTATCTTCTTTACGGATTTGTAAATACTCTTCAACCAATTGTGATTCTTCAGCAGTCGGAACTCGACAGTAGACACTCAGATAGAGTTCCTTTGCGAAGTCTTCGACTGAGGTAATGGTATTTAAGCGGTCAGTTAGATTTCCATCTGCAGGAGCCAGCCACGATTTGAGTTCGTTTCCATTTGAGAGGAACAAGGCTTGGTCAGCTGTGGCAAAGAAATTGTGTTGTGGCTGCCCCGCTCCCGCTCCGTAGAGCGGGAGGAAAGTTGCCACTCGAGTTGCTATCGCCTTTTGTGTCGCTTCATCAATCTGTTGCTCGCGAGCTGTGACTTTGGCTGGATCCTTTAAGTCTTCAGGAGAGAGAGGCTTTTCTTTGTTCAGCTTTGATGCTTCGGCGGCACGTTGTCGATCTCGTTGCCCGGTTGCGATCAACATCGACCAACCAAGCTGTTCAGGATTCAATTGGACGACCTCAAAAAGTTTGAGTCGAGCTGAAGACTGGACGATGATTGACTCTTCGATACTTTTGATTGCAGATTTTGTTTTTTCTAGTTCAGTCTGTGACTGCTTGATAACCGCATCTTGCTGAGCAACCTTCGCCTGTTGCTTGGTGAGTACTGCTTGCGACGTCTGATGTACTTTCGTTGCGGTCGCCACAATATCTGCTTGAGCTTTTAAATTTGCCTGCTGTGCTATGAATCCGTTCTGGCTGAGTTCAATCTTCTTCTTGAATTCTTCAATGGAAGTAGCGATCTCGATCTTAGCTGCTTTGAGCGGTTCCTCACCCTCGATACGCTGGCTGGCGGTTTTCAACCTTGCTAACGATTCATTGAGCAGAGCCGCAGTTGTTTTCTCGTTCTCTAATTTTAGAGTCGCCGCCTTCACGAGCTCATCCGCTTTCTGCATCGCCTGTTGAGCAGCAACAAGCAGTACCTGTTTAGCAGCCACAGCTTTCATAAGTTCTGGAACTTGAGCTTGATCAACTTTAAGCTGTTCCACAAGTTGAGGAATCCGAAGCGAGAGTTCTTCGACCTTTGCTTGTAACTGACTGAATTCAACCAAAGTCTTGAGTGCCTCAGCTTTTTGAGTCGCTACTGCAGATGCTTCACGGTAATTCGCTGCAATTTGACGTTTACTAATGAGCTCAGTTCTTAATTGTCGAACCTTCTCTTCGACTGGCTTAGATTTCGCGACCGCAGCGTCCGCTGCGGGGTAAGTTGCTTTAAGGCTAGCTTCTGCTTTATCCAGTTCCGCTTTCTCTTTCTTTTCAGCCTCCTGTATTTTTAAAAGTGCTGTAGCGAGAGTCTCTGTCTTTTTCAACAGAATTGCAGTTGCAGAGGCAAGTTCCTTATCGTCCTTGAGTGCTTCAGAAGCGACTTTAGATTGTTCGCGTGCTTTCACGACCAGTTCGCTGACCTTCTGTTGATCGGCAATTGATTTAGCAGTCTTATCATGTTTTACTTTGGCAGCGTCCCGAACTTTGAGTGCGTCTGCGATAACTTTATTTGCCTTCTCGATCTCTGCTTGCAGAGGTTTCATCTCAGCGAAGGCAGCGTCAAGTTTCTCCGTCGAAGCATCGACAACTTCATCCGCTTGATATGAAAGTTCGAGTTGTTCATCGGCTAGAGCTTCAAGATCTGAAATTTGTTTTTGCGATTTTTTAATATCAACGACTTCCAACTTCAGCGTGGAGTCACGTTGATAAACTTCACTTAGCGCGATCTCGCGTAGGAAAGATTTAACGTCATAATTTCTCGCAGCGATGTCTTCCGAAATCAATTCCAACAAAGCGGGATGGCTTGGTGGGTTCGCTGAGTGATGAAGATCAACTGGATGCACTAAGCCGCGACCGAGCATATGTGCCCAGAGACGATTCGCGATGTTTCTATTGAACGAGTCCGTTGGCTTTGCAGTGGTCGCAGTCGCAAGTTTGGCGAGTCGACTCTCTGTAGGGATGTGGCGAATATTCTTCGCCGGTGCGACTTGATACCGCTCTCCCGGCTTGAAGGAGACTTCAACCAACTCTTCCCCGTTTAAGATTCGCGGTCCCGTCATACTTGAACGAGATGTGAAAACAGAATTGAATGCCGCTTCACCTTCCGCTTTCTCTGCAATGAGTGCCGGTTTTTTCTTGTCTGGTTGAAACAGACTTGTTCGTACGATGAATGCTTGCAGTCCGTAGTAGTCTTCCTGATGATAATCATCGATATTCGGATGGTTATGACACTGAGCACATTGCAGGTCGACACCAAAAAAGACTCGTCCGATTTCTCGGGTCAACAAATCGGGAGCGACATCGCGCTCCAAGTAGAATGCCGCTGCGGGGCGAATCTTTTCAGCAGTTCCATCGGCTGCCAAAATTTCCTTCGTTAATTCCAGATATGATTTTTTGTTTTTGAATGAGTCTTCGAGATACTTGCGAAACTCTTCTTGTTTCACATGCTTGCCACCTCGACGTTCCATTAGCATGAGATCGAAGCTAACAGCCATATGTTGATTGAATTCGTCGCTCGCCAATAGTTGATCTACAAGAGCGGTTCGCTTCTCCGGGGTCTGATCAGCAAGAAAAGACTTCGTTTCGTTCACCGTTGGAATACGACCAACCAGATCAAGATAGATTCTTCGCACAAATGTAGAGTCATGTGCGATTTCCGCAATCGGACCAGCTTGAGTCTGATGCAGCAATTGATCGATCTTCGTATGCAGAGAGGGATTCTCATCGGCATGAGCATCTCTTGAACTCGAGAACAGAAGCACACTCAAACAGAATACAAATATCAACAAAAGTCGACGTGGAAGGTGGGACATCTTGTCAGCCAGTCGTCAGGTCGGGTTGTTAAATGTGATTCAACAACCGAAAGGAGGGAGTACAACTCACTTCATCAAAGCCAGTTGATGCAATCAAGGTTAAGTCGAAAAGCTTCATCTGTCAATAAAATTACCGAAATCGACCTAGTCTATGTAGTGTTTATCAACGCTTCAGATTTGAAATGATGTTGATCTCGCTACCGACTAATTACGCTCTAATAATTCTTGGGTAACCTGTGGTATGTTGTCTATGTTCTTAAGTATCTCACGAATTTGATAGATTTCGCGGTCACTTAGTGACATTGTCGTTGACTTTTACCCTATACGACACTGCCTCTTCCTTTACGCTTCCATAATTTGATCTTGGGCTGGTAACTTCAGTACCGCTTCGATTGAGAGGACAGTTTCTTCTTACCAATTGTCAACCAGCTTAGAGGGAAAGTGGAATGAACATTGAAGCTATTATTCTGATTGTGATGAGTCTTCCATCATGGCTTGGAGTTGCTTTCGGTTTAATGTCGGGAAATGTATTTGTTAGTGACTCTAAAGCAGCACGAGAAGGTCGAAAGAGAAGTCCAAAAAAACTGAGTGAAACATTCACACTGAAGCACAATCCGAAAGAATACTGGAGTCAGATTGGATCATACTTTCTATTTGCAATTATTCTGTCGGGCATTGGTATCTGGTTACTTGTCACGGACAGTCATATTTTTTTAGAGTAGGACTGGAGTCACGTAGGCTGTTCACATTCTAGGATTCCTACAAGAAGTGACTGACAATTCTGTCAGAACAAAGGGATTGTTTTTTCCACATTACGTTTTACTCTCGTTGAGAAACTCGATGTCTAAATTTCGCTTGCAGGGCTTAATCGCTGCGACCTATACGCCACTCAATGATAATGGGAGCGTTAACGTCTCTCCCATTCCAGCAATCGTGGACTTATTGATTAGTCAGGGTGTGAATGGTCTTTATGTTTGCGGCAGCACTGGTGAGGGGATGTCACTGACCAGTGATGAAAGAAGGCAGGTCTCGGAAGCTTATGTGAAGGCTGCGAAAGGGCGCGTGCCGGTAATTGTTCAGGTGGGACATAATAGCCTCGCTGAATCTCGCGAGTTGGCACGGCATGCTCAAGAAATCGGAGTGGATGTTACATCCGCGACCTGTCCCTCGTACTTCAAAGTCGGTGATGTGGAAACACTCATCAATTGCATGGCTGAAGTCGCAAGCGGGGCTCCTGATCTTCCTTTCTACTATTACCATATTCCCGCACTGACAGGTTCAACTTTGGATATGGTTAAGTTCCTTGAACTCGCAGGGGAGCGCATCCCGAATCTCGCTGGTCTAAAATATACTGACACAAAACTGTTCGAATTTCAGGAGTGCCTAGAACTGAATGACGGACAATTTGATGTTGTTTGGGGATGTGATGAGATGCTTTTGGGAGCATTGGCGACGGGCTCCCGAGCCGCCATCGGAAGCACCTATAATGTCGCTGCACCGCTTTATCAACGGATCATTGATGCTTTTGAGAGTGGTCAGATTGACGAAGCACGGAGAGGGCAGGCGATGTCGGTCAAGATGATTCGCACAATCAATCAATTCCCTTTTCATTCAGCGATGAAGGCTATTCTTGGAATGCAGGGAATCAGCATGGGAGACTGTCGATTACCTCAAGGTCGTCTAACTGACGAGGCTGTCAGCAAGTTAAAGGTCGAGTTAGAATCGATCGGCTTCTTCGATTGGTCGCAGACGACTGTTCATTAACTGACCGTCAATTACAGTGGATCACTATGAAGTATCTCGCCTGCGCCTCCGTCATTTTGGTTCTTGGATCTCAATGGCTAGCTGCCGAAGAAGAAGTCGCCAAGGATGTGTTGTCTTGGAGTGAAATCTCGTCTCTACCAGATGAACTTGGAGTCGCTGGTCCCTTTGCGGGAGTTCACAAAGATGCACTGATTGTGGCTGGCGGTGCGAACTTTCCGCTTCCGGTTTGGGATACAGAGAAGGTGTGGCATGATCGCATTCATGTTCTCGTTAAGCAAGATGAAACTT
>JABJMI010000591.1 GCA_018659505.1 Planctomicrobium sp. | reverse complement strand
TAACCGAGGCTGTTCGAACTGACTGGTTCGATAGGTCGGAGGCGGCGTTTCCTCAGGAGAGAGAGTTCGTTCCTGTTCTCGCGCAGCCTTATCGGCTTCAGCGATCTCCGCCTCTGTAAGAACAGGCAACTCGCTGACTATCTCAGCATTTTGCGTATCTGTCTCTTGTGCAATTGACGTTGTGACCACGCAAACCAGGGAGGTCAAAATAATCCAGGAACTAACATTTAATTTTAAAAAACTCATGACGCCACCACGGGGTCTCGACGTGTCATCCAGACATCAACAAACAAACAAACTAATGCAAACCCGATTGTCACGACATAACAGAGCCATTCCGGAGGGAACTCTGGGAGTCGCTGCGGGTCTGCAACTAATGTTTTTCGTAGTCCAGCGACACCGTAGGTTAGTGGATTCGCTCGCATGACCCATGTCATCCAAGTGCTGCCTGAACCGGGGAAGAACGCTCCCGACAACAGCCACATCGGTAATAATACGATGCTCATCACACCATGGTAACCCTGTACTGAATCGATCTTCCACGCGAACAGATACCCTAACGCTGTTAAGCCAAGTGATATCCAAAATAGAAAAAACAGAGCTTTCAGAATGACCAGAACCGGATAATTGAATTCCATCTGGGGAGCTAAATGCACAAACTGAAGCAGCGGAGCAAGAAGTAAGAACAACATCGCTTGAAACAAAGCAAGTGCCGTCCCGCCTAAGACTTTTCCTAAGACAATCGAAGAGCGCGGAACAGGAGCAACCAAAACTCCCTGCATGAAGCCTTCGTTACGGTCCTGAATGACTGAGATTGAAGAAAAGATCGAGGTGAATAGAACAATCAGAACCGCAATCCCTGGTAAGAAATATTCTTGAAACGACAAGCCATTCTCAGCATCTGCCCCAGGCATCGCGAACGAACCTGCCAGACCTGCACCGAATAGAATCCAGAAAACTAATGGCTGCCCGATTGCGCCTACGAGTCGAGATCGTTGCCGAAGGAAACGTGTCACTTCACGGACTGCCAACGTATAGATGGATGTCCATAGTGCCGATTTTGGCGCCGCTAGGTCTGTGTTAGGACCAGCAATAATAGGGGGATCTGCACTACTCATTCAGTTTCTCCTGCATCGAGTGTACGCCCCGTGAGTTTGATAAACACGTCTTCCAGTGAAGGTTTTCCGAGCGTTAATCTCGTGAATCGTCCGGCATATCTCGTTGCAATCTGCGAGAGAAGTTGATGCCCATCTTGATGTTCAATTCTTAATGAGCCGCCAACCTGCTGCACTTCAAGAGTGAGTTCGGCTTCTAGATCCTTTGAGAGTTCAGGTAAGTTCTGTCCTTCGATCAAAAGACTATCGCCACCGACAAGATTCCTGAGTTCATCTGGCGGACCTTCTGCAATGAGATTCCCTTCATCTAAGATGCACAGTCTGTCGCAGAGATCCGCTTCTTCCATGAGATGAGTCGTAATGAGAATTGTCACGTTTGATTCTTTGCGGAGCTTGAACAGAATCTGCCAGAGATCGTATCTTGCTCCGGGGTCGAGTCCCGTACTTGGTTCGTCCATCAGTAGGACTTGTGGTGAATGCAGCAGGCACTTCGCAATTTCGACTCTACGTTTCAAGCCGCCGGAAAGCCTCTCAGCGAGGTCACCGGCTCGATCAACGATGCCCAATTGTTCCATCACAACTCCGCAGCGTTCGCGAAGAGTCCTTCCGAAGAGTCCGTATAAATGCCCTTGCACTTTCAGGTTTTCAATGACGGTCAACTTGAGGTCAAGGCTGGGAGATTGAAAGGTGACGCCAATTGCTCGTCGGACTGCATCGGCTCGCTGTTTGACATCCAGCCCCATGACTTCAGCATTTCCACCTTGAATTGGTAACAGTGTTGAGAGAACTCGAAAGAGAGTCGACTTGCCCCCTCCATTTGGTCCTAGAACTCCGAAGATTTCTCCGCTGGGTATTTGGAAAGAAACATTGTTTAAGGCAACACGTTCCCCATATCGAAATTCAAGTTCTTGAACAGAGACTGCGGTCATGTTAACTCGAAATGTATCTGAGTGGAGTTTACTTAAGTACCGGGTGTCAAATTCACTCTGGAGATTAACGCCTGCAAGTGAATAGGGTTCGTTACATTAAAAAACCGGTCTCATCGCTGAAACCGGTTCATGTTTGTCCTCAGGGAAAATTCACAATCAATGATGTGCTTCAGTCGTTTCTTCAACTGCATGCGTTCCGTGGCCGGCATCGTGACCATGCTCAGGAGGATCGACCTGGGATTGCATGACGTCATAGTCGTAATAGTGCATGGCAATATCTGGAGCCAAAGCGACCATCAAACCAACTCCTAAGATTGCAGTCGGCATCAGAATGATGAACTTCCAGCGACCTTCAAATTTTAGGTGCATAAAGTAAGTCATCACAAAAGACGCCTTGGCAACTGCGACTGCCAGTACGGCAAACACCAAAAGTGAAGGTGACATCTCGACAACATCGAAAATCACTGAAAGCGCTGTGCAAACACAAAGTGCAAGAAACACAAATAAATAGTTCACATGCGGATGAGATTCTGAATGTGCGTGGTCCATGTTTGGGCCTTTTCTCTTCACCAATGGTGTCTTGTTTAGGAAGCGATGATGAAGATTAAAATTAAATGTTTCCAGGAATGATGTACAGCAGCGGGAACAGGAAGATCCAAACCAAGTCGACAAAGTGCCAGTAAAGACCTGCGTTCTCGACCCAGTTCGACCAATTTTCGTTGAGATTGCTACCTTGAGCGAGTGCCATGGCAAACAGAATCATTCCAACAATTACGTGGATCGCATGGAAGCCTGTCATTAGAAAGTAGGTGGAAGCAAACAGGTTGCCGTACAAAATAGGATGGGCAAGATGTAAGCCAGACAAAATACTTCCGTAATCCTCATCTTCGGTCATGTCGTGGAGTAAAGTCCCTGCTTGGGCATATGTCAGCTTATTCGCTGAGATCATCTCTCTCAGGCTGGCAACTTTTCCATCGAGTGCCAGAAGTGCTGCATATTCTTCTTTCTGCTCACCTTCAGAATTTGCTACCAGTTGAGGCAATGCCGCGGATCGTTGATAATTGATCATTGCCTGATCAGTTGGGAAGTCACGATCGGCTGTTCCATCACCATCAACATCTGTAATCGCGATGTTAGGGACTGTCGCTGCGAGTTCGTTGTAGTAGCGATATTCAATATCACTACTCATCTTCTGGATGGCTTGTTCTTCAGTTTCGGCAACCTTTCCAGGCAAAATTTCATGGCTGATTTTGCCACGGTATTCGATACCTTTCACTGAGAGGAAAACACAAGCCAGTATAAATGTAAACCAAAGAAACTTGCGTGCTTTAGCGAAATTCTTCTGCGACATCGCTTCGTGAGCAACAACCACAAAATAACTTGATGTCAAAAGAATGAACGTATTCAATCCGCCTGCCCAGATTTTGATGTGTGTCACATCAGTATCCTTGGGCCAGGCCGAAACGCCATTGGCGTCCACCGAACCAAAGTACAGCACGATGTACGTGCCGATGAAGGCGGTGAAGAACATGATTTCCGTACCGAGGAACAACCACATCCCGAGTTTGGCGTCGGAGATCGGTAGACCCATCTTCATGGCTGGAGGATGGCTTGTATGAGACATGGAAAAACTACCTTATCGTCGGTTCTAAACCGCTATTCTTGAACGGTGCAAGTCGCACCATTTCCTTATAATGAATTCAATAATCTTAAGTGGTCAAACGTCAACGCCAGTAAGACTCCTGGCAGATAAACAAGAGAGACAAACAATAAACGACGCGCAGTCATTCGATTTTCAACACGATAAAACCCAATCGCTGCAAACAGATATGCAATCCCCAACACCATGGCGACAAGTCCGTAAACATCACCAGCCAATCCGAAATGATTTGGCAGAAGACTAATTGGCAACAACACAAGTGCGTACCCTAATGAAATTGCACCGACAATTTTAGAACGTCCTGCTCCGGGAACCATCTTTAGACCAGCCCCAGCGTATTGATCTTTATAGATCCAGGCAATCGCCAGGAAATGTGGAAACTGCCAGACGAACAAGATTGCAAACAATGAGAAGCAAGCAAGGTTTAATTGTCCCCCGGCTGCGACCCAGCCGAGAACGGGTGGAGCAGCGCCCGGAATTGCTCCGATGGCTGTGCAAAATGTGGTGTAGCGTTTGAGCGGAGTATAAACTGCTGCGTAAAGGAAAGTCGTCAGAGCGGTCAAGGCAGCGGTCAATGTATTGACAGTCATCAGCAAGTAGACGAATGAAACCACTGTACAAATAATTGCGAAGACGATGACTTCGCGAGTCGATAGATTCCCAGCAGGAATTGGTCGGTTTTCCGTCCGCAGCATTTTGGCGTCTGTCTTCCGTTCAATCACTTGATTGAACGCACTCGCAGAGACAACCGCTAAGACGACACCGACAGAAGCATGGATCAATGGCATCAAAAACCACTGCCCCTCTGAGGCAAGCAAGTAGCCGACCCCCATGGATAGCAGCACCATCAAGGCGATGCGAGGCTTGGCAAGTTCTGTGTAGCAAGCCAACCGAGCGGTCAGCGGTAACTTAACTTCAAGTTGATCTGCACCTGCTGTGGTTTGTGTTTTCGGGTGAACTGGATTGACTAAAGATGTACTCATTCCTGCCCCCCTTCAACTGCTAAAGTTTGCTTTGGACTTCGGATCACAATCGGTTCTGGTGCTTCGAAGTGAGAGACCGAACTGACTCGGAATACTTTCAGTAAGTGAATGACTGCGACCTGAAAAGTTATGATTCCCCAAACAGTATGAGCGGTGCGAAAACCAACTTGTTGAATCGAATCATTGGTTGCAACAAACCCAGACGGTGCAAAGCCATACTTCATCACCCAAGCTGCAAGACCTAAGACAACTTGTCCCAACGCGATCATCAACAAGAGGAAACCAGACTTTCGCAACCAGGAAACATTCGAGAACCCAGAGAATGTGAAATTCACAAAGATCAATCCCAACGCAGCTAATCCGAGTCCTAAATGCTCGTGTAATCCAGTTCCTTTGTGACGAATCAATCCCCCCAAGAGGTATTGAGTAAAAAGTACGAAGACAACTAGAGACGCTAGAACTTTAAGCGTCAATAATGCCGTTTTTTCTGTTTCAGGTTCTGGATTTTCCCAAGCCTTACTTGAGAGGACAATCACCGATCCCATGAGGGTAAATACAAGTGCGGCGAAGGCTCCGTGCATCATGGCGAGTCCACGTTCATCCAGTTGAACGCGAAAGCCACCTAACAGACCTTGGCAGATGACACCAATTAAGACTGCGATTGAAAGTAGTTTCAGTGATCGTCTTTGCTTTGTGTAGTAAGCCGTGGCGACCAAGGCGATGGACCACATCCCAATGAGCATTCCCGCTAAACGGTGACCATGTTCGAGGAACTTATCCCAGTCTTTGGCAAAATCTTGCAGCCAAGGGTAGGTGACCATGAGGTAGCCATCGGACGTTGGCCAATCACGAAATGCCATGCCTGCGTTTTTAGAAGTTGTTAATG
>JABJMI010000149.1 GCA_018659505.1 Planctomicrobium sp. | reverse complement strand
GGTGAAGCCGTCTTCCCAGGCGTCACGAGGGACTTCGAAACTCGATCTCCACAGATGAAGTCGATGCTCGAAGAACTGATGGTCGCAGCCGCTCACGATGTGACTATTCTCCTCATTGGGGAAACTGGAGCCGGTAAAACATTCTTGTCGAGTCTCGTTCACGAAGCATCGCCCCGAAAAGATGAACCCTTCATTCATGTCGCTTGTGGAGCGCTCCCACGCGACTTGATTGAAGGTGAACTCTTCGGACATACTAAAGGCTCGTTCACAAGTGCTCACGCCGATAAAGAAGGTAAGTTTGTTGCAGCCAAGCAAGGCACCATTCTCCTCGATGAAATTGACGTTCTCGCACCTGAGCAACAAGTGAAACTCTTACGTGTGATAGAAACGGGTCAATTCGAACCCGTCGGCTCCAACGAAACTTTGACTTCGCAAGCTCGCCTTGTCGTTGCGAGTAACCTCGATCTGGAACCACTCGTCGAAGCAGGCAAGTTCCGCCCTGACCTTTATTATCGTTTGAATATGATGAAGTTCGATCTCTTGCCGTTACGTAAACGGAAGATGGACGTCATCCCCATGGCGAAGAAATTCATCCAGAAATTTTCGCAGAAACACAACATCCCAATCACACGCATCGATGATTCATTACTGGATGGAATGCTCAGCTACCCCTGGCCCGGAAACGTGCGCGAACTCGAACACGTCATGCAGCGTGCCGTCATCTACTGCAAAGACGGAGTCCTCACACGCGAACATCTGCCAGCCAATATCCTCGCAGGTCACGTCGGCCCCACAAATGATCCAACCGTCCGCCTAGGAAGAAATGATCAGAACGCCGATGAACAATCACTAGAAAAACAAGTCTCTCTCAGCGAGAAAGAAATCATCGAGCAGGCTCTCTTCAAGAACAATTTTTCAAGAACCAACACCGCCAAAGAACTCGGCATCAGTCGGGTTACGCTCTATAACAAAATGAAGAAATACGAAATGATGAAGTAATTCAAGAGAAAGACAATCGGAAATCCCCCCCCCGTTAGCCACCCACTTGAAGTGGGTGGCTAACCGAATCTCATGCTCACAAATCATCTTACGGATCGGTCAAATTCGGTGCCCAGGTGCCGGTTCTGATTGGTGGGATCTCACCGGATTCGGGAAACGAATCTCCAATTGTTTGATGCAAAGTTTGCGACAACTCGGTCGCGACTTCGCCTAATTGAGTCTCCTCTACGAGGTTATTTTGTTCGAGTGGATCACTTTTGTGGTCGTAGAGTTCTCGTCCGTTCTCGCTGTTGTTCCATTCGGTGTAGCGCCAGCGAGGAGTGCGAATTGTATATCCGAAGCGTTGGTCTTTGCCTTTCCCTCTCATTACTTGGCTGACTGCCCAACCTCGTCCCTCTTTAGATGTGTCTTCTAAAATCGGAATGAGATTCTGTCCCTGTAGATTCTCAGGTGTCGGGACATCGCACATCTTTGCTAATGTTGGATAGAGGTCGATGAGACCAACTGGAGTCGCTGCAACTTTGCCTTTTTCAGTGACTCCTGGTCCTGCCAGAATCAGCGGAACACGGGTACTCTCTTCGAAGAGTGACATCTTCTACCAGAGACCATGCTCTCCTAAGTGATAGCCGTGATCGCTGGTGAAGACGACAATTGTGTTTTCCGCCAGACCTAATTCTTCGAGCTTATTTAAGACCCGCCCGACTTGAGCATCCATGAAGGTAATGCTCGCGAAATATGCCTGGATCGCTTGTTGACGTAAATCGTCTGTAAGAAGTTCATGTTCTTTCTTATGCGAGCCTAATGCGTCTAGCGGGAGGTCTTTGACGTCTTCTTTAACACCTTTTACTAATGGCATTTTGTCGACATTATATTTTGTGAAGTACGGTTTCGGTGCCACGTATGGGGTATGCGGTCGATAGAAACCTAACGCGAGGAAGAACGGACGATCTTTGTCGCGAGCACATCGCTCCAAAACCCATTCAGCATCACGTGCGAGCATTCCATCGGTGTGTAATTTGTCTGCCCGTGGAGAGGCGTACCAACTGAGTGTTCCTCCGAAGCTATCCTTCCTCAGACTGAAGATGTCCCCTTCTTCGAGTAAACGGTCACAACCAGCGGGGTTGAGTTCTAATTCCCATGAACCGGGGTCGTCATGTCCATTCGTTCCTACAGATTTCGGCACGTTATAATGGTAGAGCTTACCTATCCGGGCAGCGAAGTAGCCTTCCATTCTAAAAGCATGGGACAAGCTCTGATGACTGGGGATGGTCTGGCGAAAGATCTGGCTATTGCGATGAATCCCTGTACTGTTGGGATAGAGTCCACACAGCATGGAATTCCGACTCGGTCCACACAGCGGATACTGACAGTACGCCCGATCGAAGCGAACTCCTCTCTCAGCGAGAGAATCAATATGCGGCGACTTCACCTGTGGGTGACCATAACAACCGAGTGAATTGTTGAGGTCATCAGAGATGATGAATAACACGTTCGGTCGCTTGTCCTTCGCTTCGACTTCACTGTTAAGTCCAATCATGCTTAAGAGCGGGATCGAGCAAAACAGAATTCCTAGAGGTTGGGAGAGAGTATTCATCATCAAGGCGACTTCCTGATCTCGATACAAAAAAAACAAACTGACTTAACCCGTTGTAAGCGTTACTCATCTGATTTGCCAGCGACCGTGCTCAGGCATTAATTTTGAAATTCCAACGTCATTTCAATTGACGTTTCACTCTCGATCTTTATCATCAAAAAACGACTGAGGTGCTTGAGGACTTGTTGTTTTCAAGAGAATAGGGAAGACGGTGTGAATCCGTCGCGG
>JABJMI010000602.1 GCA_018659505.1 Planctomicrobium sp. | reverse complement strand
CCTAAATTCCCGGAGATAAACCAGACGAAATGTAACTTGCCTTTTTCAAACTTATGAATCAATAGGTTGAAAGCAAACGTCAATGGCAGGCAAACTCGTGTGTAAGCATTATGCTCTTCCCAGACTGACTCGCCTAGAAAAAACAACAGAATCGCAAACCCGATTCCAAACCGCCAGAACTGTGAATTCAATTTCGGTTTGCAAATCATGTATGCAGCTTGAACTAGCAAAGTCATTGGACAGATTAACTCAGCCCAGATTGCGATCTGTGGCTCTAATGGCAGGTCAAAGTCGAAGGCCGGCAAGCTTTGAAATTCCTTTAGGATTTTTGTACCAATCCCAAGTAACGGAAAGCCGAAAATCCCGGAATCAGACATGTTCTTAGCAGGCAATCGAAGTGAAAGTGACAGAGCCCAAAGAGTAATTGGCAAGCAAACTATCACCCCGGCAGGGATCAGCCTCTTAAGATCGCCCTTGATCGAATCTCGCTGTAGAGGTATCGCTGCAAAGCTGAGAATGGAACTATCTTTGATCATTGCCGCGCCGGAAAGAAGCATCGCTGCCAACCACCAGCGACTCGTAACGAGCATCGCCATCACCCCGATTGAGGTCGCAGGAAAATCGGTTAAAGCACGCGAGAGACAGACTAAAGTTCCGGTCGTCAGCAAAAGTGAAAATGCCAACAAGCAATCTCGATAATTATGAAAACCGATCTGTTTCCAAAGCACACCGAGCAGTAAGAAGTAAAACACAAAATTCAGTAAGGCGTAGATTTGCAAAACCCAATTCGGTTGTCCTGCACCCAGTAGATATGCCAGCCACGGAAGTCCGATTCGCTGCGCTCGGTATCCGATGTTATCCACAGCTTCAATGAGTGCTGGGTCACTCAGAGTTGGTCGCAATGCTATTTGAGCGTAAAACTGACCATCATATCCATGAGGACTTGAGCGAGCCGGATCAATTTCTTTTACTTCCGGCAATGAATCTTCTTCAAATTCATCGCCAAAGTAGATCAGCCCCAGGAACTTGTCGTCTGCTGAGTAATGTTCTTTCACAATCCGCAATGGGATCGCAACGAGGAAGCAAACAAAGAGAATTTGTAAAAGAACTTTTTGAGAGATCTTCATTTCGCCGTAATATCCTCATCCATGATCAACAATATCTTCAAATTATCCTGTCACAAAAAGCTGAGCTAGAATATCAGCCACGCAACTAAATAGTTCCAAGACTGCAATATCACAGTTCCCTTGAACTAACAATCTATTTTGATTGCACGGATCCATCTTTGGAATTTTTCAGAGATAAAAAAAATCTGATTAAACCAACGGCTTAACCAGATTTCATTCGTTTATATCACTGACATCTACATCTTACATTATCCCTGCAAATCATAGCAGAGCAACTTACTGCCTTCTCGGAGGTATAATTTCCCACCTGTGATCACAGGATGAGACCAGCTCGGGCGTTCTCCGCTGCCAGGAACTTCAAAGATGCTCACTTCGTTGTATTCTTCTGGAGTTGCTTCGACTAAGGCGAGGAAGCCATTACTGAAGCGGAAATAAACATGCCCATCCGCAGCGACGATACTCGCTGACTTTCGACCTTTTTGGCTGCGACCTTTCCACAAGACCTTCCCAGTCATCAAGTCAGCACAGAATGGAATCCCTTTATCATCGGAATCTCCGTACAGATGGTCACCAATGAGAAGAATTCCACCATGCTTGTTCGCCAAGTCTGGATTGATTGGGTAGATCTCTTCGATAGTGACTTCGCCTTCTGCCTGAGATGGAACCTGTTTCAGCAACGCACCGCCACGTTTGTAACCGGCTGCGAAGAAGACAAGGTCGTTCCGAACAATCGGAGTTGGAATCACAGCGGTCGTCTTGTCGATTTCATAACTCCAAAGTAGTTTCCCATCGCGAGCACGAACTCCCATCGCTCCACTTCCGGTTGTCGTAACATAGACTTTTGTTCCACCGATGTTAGTGATCAATGTCGAAGCGTGACCGGCTCCGCGATCATTATCTCGTATCGTAGTCCAAATGGTTTCGCCAGTCATCTTCTCTAACGCGACCATCGTGTTCTTAGTCCCGCCTGGTGTCACGACAAGTTTCTCACCATCAATGAGAACTGATTCGCTGTAGCCCCAACCATCTGCTTTCTTGCCTTGAAAATCTTCCTTGAGATTCTTCGACCAGATTTCTTCGCCTTCGATGTTCGCACAGATCAACTTTCCATGAGCAGTTAAGACATACACACGGTCACCATCAACCGTGGGAGTGCTGCGTGAGCTTTGCCAAGCCTCATTTCCATTCATCCAGCCTGGACCGGTTTTTAACTTCCAGAGTTGCTCCCCTGTTTTCTGATCGAATGACAGCAAGTATTCGTCTGTACCATCTCCACCATCAATGGAATCTCCCATGGTGTAAATCTTGCCGTCAGCAATTGCGAGGCTGGAATAACCACGCCCCAGACCGTCAGTCTCCCACAGCAGTTTTGGACCGTCCTCTGACCATTTTTCTAGTAGGTCTTGGTCCGAGGAGACAGCAGTGCGAGACGGTCCACGGAAGGTCGGCCAATCTTTCTCTGGGGTGGCTGCTGTTGAGTTCTGCGCGACTGCAATCGTCAGCAGTAGAGCAATGCACTGAGTTGTCCGGTATGGCATAATTGAACCTTTTCTTGATTAACTTTGGTGCAACGGGGGGGGGGAATCGTTCATTGTTATTAGGCAGCGAACAACGAACTGGGGAGGCTATCTCGAGATTTTCATCTACCTGCGGCAGAACGTCAATAGTTTACAACTAAATCTTCTCTTGAGAAGGCACAGCGATGAGTCGCCCCAGCATTAAGTTTCTACTTCTGCTTGAGGTTCCTTGAATGACAGATTCAATTCAAAAATCAACGGTGGTTTTTTCGCTTTAAGACGTAGCCAATTCATTGTCTTGCGGACGCTCTTCCTTTCCAAAATCCAGCGAATGACCTTACGCTTCCCAGGGAAACTCATCAATGAGAGTCCAAGCACGACCACAATCACTCCCTGTCCAGGGAGGATGAGCATGGCGATGCCTGAGAAAACCAGAGTCAGACCTAAAACATTTCGCAACAACAACCAAAGATAATGCCTCACTCGAGTCGCTGGCTGACCTCCGACATCATCTTTCAGGAAGTAGTCATACGGCATACGAATAATCAAACAAGAGACGCCCCCTAAACTTCCCAAGAACATTAAGACAGAAGCCCCGAGCACCCAACTTCCCCAGCCATTTAAAAACTCCTGCATGCTTTAAACTTCCCTTTGCTTGTGCGAAGTTGCGAAATATCAAATTGAGAGATCAACTCACTACATGCTTTAGGTAGAGTTTATAGTCAGCAATTGATTAAAATCAATTTATGAATAAGCAATTCCACACGATGAATTTCGTTGCCTGCCTGATCGCCTTGTGTCTGCTTGGACATACGCTTGCTGCTCAAGATCAGATCGAAGCAGTTGACTTCGAAAAAAAAATTCAACCGATCTTCCAAAAGCATTGCTCTGAATGTCACGGTCCAGAGACTCAAGAAAGCAGTCTGCGCGTTGACCGCAAGAGTTCATTGTTACTAGGTGGAGATTGGGGAGAGCCTGCGATTGTTCCGTCTGCTGCTGAAAAAAGTTTTCTCTACCGGGTTGTTTCGGGACTAGAACCTGATCTAAAAATGCCGCCAGAAGGTCCAGGTCTTTCACAGGCTGAGCTTTCACTCATCAAACAATGGATCGAGAGTGGCGCAATCTTTCCCGCCTCGATGAGCAACGATGATGTACGCCCACAAACTGATCACTGGTCATTTCAATCAGTGCAGAGACCAAAGACCCTCAATGGTACAAATGCACTAGATCAGTTGTTGGAGAAACGACTGATTGAGAAGGGACTCAGCTTTTCTCCGCAGGCAGAGCGACACGTTCTGATCCGTCGACTCTATCTAGTCATGCTGGGCTTGCCACCGACTCCGGAACAGGTACAGAAATTTGTCAATGATAAACATGAAGATGCGTGGCAACGACTCGTTGATTCGGTATTGGCAAGTCCTCAATACGGTGAGAGGTTCGCGCGGCAATGGCTCGATCTGATTCGCTTCGGTGAAACACATGGCTTCGAAACTAATCGTGAACGCCCCCATGCCTGGCGATATCGTGATTGGGTCATTCAATCATTCAATAATGACAAACCGTACGATCAATTTATCAAAGAACAGATCGCTGGCGATGCGCTGGGAGAACCGATCGGAACCGGATACCTGGTTGCCGGTCCTCACGATATCGTGAAGAGCCCCGATATCAATCTCACCCTAATGCAACGGCAGGACGAACTCAGCGACTTGATCAATGCGACCGGCACCTCGTTAATGGGCTTAACGCTCGGTTGTGCCCGTTGTCACAACCACAAGTTTGATCCGATCACACAAAAAGACTTTTACGCAATTCAGGCCGTTTTCGCTGGCGTGAATCATGCAGATCGGGCATTACCCATGCCGCTAGAACAGCAACAGCAATTAGCAGATGTCGATAAACGAATCGCTTCTTTGAGAGAAAGACTACAAGCATTTTCACCGACTCAGCCCACAAAGGGGACTTTCCCGCCGGTGACTGCAAAGCATAATGTCGAACAGTTCCCGGCGACTGAAGCAAGGTTTGTCCGCTTTACGATTTCAAAAACAAACGGCGGTCAGCCAGGCATTGATGAACTTGAAATCTTTGCTGAAGGGAAGAATGTTGCACTGAGTAAGAATGGAGCGGAAGCTACCAGTTCCAGT
>JABJMI010000477.1 GCA_018659505.1 Planctomicrobium sp. | reverse complement strand
GAAATCGATCATCGCAAGGTATCGACAAATCTCTTCAGTCCGCAGAGCCCCAAGTTCTTTCATGAACTTCCCAGCACGGATAATTTGCTGTTGAATTTGATCGGAATCGCCGAACTGTGCGGCGGATTCCATCCAGTGCTGAAGTTCTTTTTGATTCGGTTCGGTCATGTCTCGCCCGTGTTGAACTCGCTGACTACAAAATGTGGTCGGCTAAATAAATTGAATATGAAAAGGTTATCTGTAAAAGTCCACGATATTAAAACTATTGTTTAACCACGAAACACACAAATGACACGAAAAAAATGTTGTGACAGAAGATCTATCTACACGGCTGAACGTGTCTGTTTTAATCAAAATGATTTAGACCGGATTAGCAAGAGAGTCAATCTATTGAATATGACTCCTCATTGACGAATTGAATTCCTGCTCAGCTTATCCTGTAAATCATGTTCATCCTGTCTCTTTTTTTCGTATGGTTCGTCTTTTTCGTCGTATTAACTGTCAATTCGATGAAGTCTGGAAACGATTACGCTTACTTCAAGTTGCCCCAATCTTGAACGGTGATCTTTGCTCGATCCCCACAGATTTCGCGGATTTTTGAAATGAGAGCATATGTGCGACCGGTCACTTCAACAGCATCTCGCGATTCGAAATTGAGTCTCAGTAGTGGCTCATTATTAGACGCTCGAACATTGAACCACCAGTCTGGAGTATAGTTTTGAACTTCACGATAAATCTTACCGCTGGGGTCTCCTGCTTGATCTATTGTAAAGACATCATCAACAGTGGCATATTCTGGGACGCGAGGATTGAAGACACTCACTCCGTCGATATCGAGAACATAACTGTTCTGCTCATCTGTTCCGAATTCCGCTTTGATTGTTGAGATGACCTCGGCACTCATTGATTTCCAGTCACCACATTCGACTCGCAGGTTGACTTCCCCACTATTCGGCCAGGGCTTGAGCTCGCCCAACAGCTCCGAGCACTTTTGACCTGTTTCGAGGAGCATGTCCCAGAACGTGATCAAAGAGAAGAGTCCCGAGTCGAGGCAGTAAGTATCGGGGAAGTTGTAGTGGGCGGAAGATTCACCACCGAAAATAGCTTTTGTTTTGCCGAGTGCCACCTTCGCTGCATCTTGCCCGACACGACTTATGATTGCTTTCCCACCATTCTCGCGGACTGTCTCAGGCACAAGCCAAGACGAAACAGCTGAGTAAACAACTGCCCCTTTGCCGCCATTCTTCTGAACCATACTTTTCGCAAGTGCAGCTAATAAGACGGAACCAGAAACAAACTGTCCCCATTCATCTACCAGAAAAACACGATCCGCGTCGCCATCGAAAGCAGCTCCGAATGCAGCACCTTCTTCGACGACCGTTTCTTGTAAGAGTTTAACGGCGCCCGGCAAACCCGGATTAGAAGGTCGAGTCGGGAAGCGACCATCGATTTGCTCCGCGATTGCCAAGAGTTCAACTTTCGCTCCTCTCTTCTCAAGACCAGCTTTCATAAGAGGTCTGAAGAGCCCTCCGACTCCATTTCCCGGATCGAGAACAATTTTTCCAGTTGCTTCACTCAATCGATCAGAACGAGATAATGCTGCTTCAACAAAATCTGTTTGCAGATTCATTCGACCTGCCTTGGGATAAGGAGCGGTCGTAGTGTCGGTGGCTGAGCCATCGTCGCCATCTTCTTTGTATCGAGGTGCAAGGTGATCTGCCGGACGGAGAATATCGATGTCTCCAGTCTCGGTATTTTTTACGAGCGACTTAATGCCGTTATATTCAGGAGGATTGTGCGATGCGGTGATCATGACCCCTGCATGTGCTCCACATGTGGACTCGCCGATTCCCCATTGAATCATGTCGGTGGAAGCGAGTCCGCAAGCGATTGGTCGCCCCCCTTCGGCAGCGATTCCCTGCATGAGTGAACCATAGATCGCTGGCGAAGATGTCCGACCGTCGCGACCAACTAATATTCCCGGTGTTATATCGTCACCCAACATTTTTTTGAGGGAGCGCACCAAGTATTTTCCTGATAGCCAGGCAAGTTCTTCGTTAATCTGGTTGGGATAAACTCCACGGACATCAGCACTTCTCTCGAACATGGCTGGGTCAAACATCAACGACTCTTAAATTCATTTTTTGTACTTGTCCGACAACTGTGCCGCTGAACTCTATTGGTCAATACGACACTCTCTGAAAAAAAGTTTCGGATACACTCTCAATCGATTGGTATTTTCGCAGTATGAGGTTTGAAGTATTCAACGTCAATTTTCCCAGCGTATAAGACTCGCTACACTTGGAAATAAGAACAGTTTCGTCTTTGTTGAGTCCGCGAAATACCCACCTCATTAGATTTTGGCTGACATCCACGAGACTGAACGCAGACACCTTACCCCGAAAACGCAAAAACAAATTCAGCTGAGATAAAGATCTATGTTGGCGAAAAGAATTATTCCCTGTCTTGATGTCCACGCGGGACGTGTGGTGAAAGGTGTCAATTTTCTCAACCTGAGAGATGCTGGCGACCCGGTTGATATCGCTTCCAGGTATGAACAGGAAGGCGCGGACGAACTCGTCTTTCTCGACATCACTGCCAGTCATGAAGAACGAGATATTATTCTGGATGTCGTCTCTCGGACGAGCGAAGTTGTCTTCATGCCGTTGACCGTGGGCGGCGGCATTCGCACATTAGAGGATATTCGCAAGTTGCTGAGTGCAGGCTGCGACAAAGTCTCTATCAACAGTGCAGCGGTGACCGATCCCGATTTTGTGAGAGAGGCTGCATTAAGATTTGGGAGTCAATGTATCGTCGTTAACATCGATCCGAAGCTAGTTCCGGTCCAAGGAGCTGAGATCCCGGATTCAGTTCCCGATCATTTGAGAGTGCAGCCAAGACCCGGCCGGAAGGCTGACGAACAGGAGGTTTACTGGGACGTACATGTGAATGGAGGTCGTAAACCGACTGGGCTCGATGCACTGGAGTGGGCGAAAGAGGTTGAGAGGCTCGGTGCGGGAGAATTAGTGGTCACGAGCATGGACGCCGATGGAACTAAAGACGGTTTTGACATCGAAATTACGAGAGCGATTTCGGAAGCAGTTAGCATCCCGGTGATTGCCAGCGGAGGAGCGGGACATCCACAACACATGGCTGAAGCAGTCACAACGGGTGGAGCGAGTGCTGCCCTCGCTGCCAGTATTTTCCACTATGGTGAATTCACTATTGGTGAGACAAAGCAATACATGGCAGAGCAGGGAATCACAGTTCGCATGGTCGAACACAATCAGTAGGTCCGAGTCAAATACCGATTCATCGCTTCGCAGCAAGCTCTCGAAAAAATTACAAAATCCAATCAACTCATGTCAGGTGAAAAATGCCAATCACTCAATCTGCTCAAGATATTTTCGAACGACAATTTCTGGAAATGCGATGCGGGCTTCTTACGTTAGCAGCCGCAAGAGATCGGATTTCTCGCGCTGATGGAGCCGAAGCAGTCGCCAATGATGGGCGTATGCAGCAACTGGAAGAAGCGATCAAAATCGTCGCCTCAGAGGGCGACGACCGAGCAGAACGATTACAACTCTTGTTCAGCGATCAATACGTCGAGAACTGGAATCAATAACGCTGGTGAATATCCTACAACAATCCAAATCGATAGATCGTTTTCTGGGTGTAAGTTTCATTTGGTCGCAGGACCGTTGATGGGAACTCTGCTTGATTTGGTGAATCTGGAAGATGCTGGCATTCGAGGCAAAAGCTGGTGTGCTTATCTTTCCCAGCGGTCGCTTCTGACTTATTAAAATGATTCGCTGTATAAAGTTGAACACCCGGTTCGGTCGTGAGAACTTCCATTGTTCTTCCAGAAGTTTTATCGCTCACCCAAGCTGCTTGTTTTAATGAGTGGTCCCAGTCATTGATTAGGAAGCAGCAATCGTAGCCATTGCCCGTTTCATCAATGTTCTTCCCAATTCGATTGGCAACTCGAAAGTCAAATGGCGTGTCAGCGACATCGAGGATTCTTCCCGTTGGAAGTGTATCCGAGTCATTCTCCAAAACGCGATCAGCATTCAGCTTGAGAATGTGATCGTAAATCTTTCCATCGCCAGATAAGTTCCAGT
>JABJMI010000752.1 GCA_018659505.1 Planctomicrobium sp. | reverse complement strand
TTTCTTTGACACGTTTTCTTTCATCAATTGCAATACGTTTCTGAACCCTCGACAGGCACTCGTTGCTGAAAAATGACGGGGTCTTGCTTAGCTGCGATCTGAAATGTGACGGTCATTCTCTGCAATCCTCAGAACGAAGTGAGCCGAGGAATCTGTTCGATCAAGCGGGACTGCGGCGTCCTGTTTTTCAATTGTGAACCCGAATGTCTGCTTCAAGCATCGGAAGTAATCATTAATTATCCAGATTTCTTTTAGGAGGGAGGCATCGATTGCAGAACCGAAATTCGATCCAATTATTGAGGTGTAGAAGTCATAAACTCTCAGCGGGAAGCGTAGATTATTCCTGCAGTTTTGTCGCTATTGATGTATTCATTTACAATGTTTGTGATGATCCCAATTAGGAGACTAACGGTTGATAAAAACTGATATGGCGTAGCTTTAGAGGTGGCGTCGTTTGCGATTGTTCAAGACCCTCAAAAGCGATTTTTTCACTCTGTTTTTTTATCTTGCAACTTCTCGACGATTGTATTGTTGCCACCGACTCGTAAGACAAAACAATGTTTGGCATCAAACACTCCGTAGCAAAGCTCGTAGCTGAGTTCCGTTTGTTCTGGCAAGTCTTTCTCTACTCGAGATGGGCGTCAATAATCCCACTGCGGTCCGATCTCGACATATTGGGGGAAGTTGACGAGACAGATCCATGAAGAAGTGTGGTGGATTCAGCAGGTCAAACTGTTCCACAATCTGCCGTAGATAGGCGTTTCATCTCGCTATCTATGCAATAAATTTCGTGAGAGTGGCAGCGACGTAATCAGTTTAAGGACGAATTCTAGGTCCCCTGTTACGACTGATTTTAATCCATGAAAATACGTTGCCAGTCGTCGAAGATACAATCGAGCAAATCGTGTCCGTCTTCAGAAGCGGTGTAGCAGATTTTGTTTTCGTCTTCAGAGGTCACGCTCGTAATCGCAATCGTGTCGCCCTCTTCAGTAAAGAGCCATTCCGGTTTTGAAAGCCAGTCAAGGATTGAAATCAAATCTTCGCGACCTGTGGGAATAAAGACTTCCCCATCAAGACGTAACTGAAAACCGTACTCTTCAATTTTAGGCCAAGGTAGATCCTCAGAGTCGCCTTTCCAGTAGGGTTGAAAGACGGAATCTTCAGTCGGCTTGACGTTTGGATTGTGAAGCATATCAATCGCGTTCCACGGACAGATCGTCAACTGGTAATGATCCGTACTATCATTGGGAGAGCGATAACACATCTGGCAACCAATACAGCGAGACGTATCAATTTGATGATAGCTTTGCCCTGGCACCGAGCTTGTGACTTCATAGATGCAGTCGACGGGACAGACCGTTGCACAAGATTGGCAGCTTGTGCAGGAGTCTTTATTGATGACGTTTAAGTACCGCGTTTCTTTTTTGCGGTCGTCTTTTCGTGTGGCGAAATATTCTTCAACCGAAATTGTCATCTCAGAAAATTCCTGAAACTCTATTCGCTGTCGATTCCCAGCATCAATTGTGGAATGAAGCGATACATTGGAAGTGTATTGAAATGCTGAATGAACCTTCAGCAAATGTCTCTGTTCTTACTCTTCTATAAAATAGACGCTTAAAGTGATTCATGCCAGAGGTTTGCGCTTTCGGCATCATTGATTCCCGCACTTGAGAGTGATCAGAGAAGATAACGGAAGTAATCTCTTTCCTGCATCAATCCGAATTCAATTGTCTTCTTGGAATTACGGTAAGTTAAGTAGTTGCAAGAGTTTTCGTTGATTCCAGCTGAAGAGGAAGCTGATTTGATGCGGCAGCTGATTGAAGCTCCTTCATAGTCATTCTTAACATCAGTGGAATCACGACCAGTGTAATCACGGAACCTGAAAGGAGTCCCCCGATGACGACTCTCGCCATCGGAGCCTGAAGTTCTCCTCCTTCGCCTGCTCCCAATGCGACGGGCAACATCCCAAGGACTGTTGTCAAAGTTGTCATGACTATGGGGCGGAAACGCCTTTGACTTGCTCGTTTGATAATTTCTTGTGCAGGAAGTGTTGTTTCACGTAGCCTCAGTTTATTTGCGTAATCGATCAAGACCATCGCATTATTGACGACAACTCCGGCTAGAACTATCAGTCCTATGAACGATTGAACATTTAAGCTTGTGTCCCAAAAGACAAAGACGAAGATGACCCCCACCGCTGCCAACGGAAGAGTAAACAGAATCAATAACGGATCGACCAGCGATTCAAATTGTGCAGCCATGACCATATACATCAAGAGGACAGCTAAGAGAAATCCTTTAGTGAGCAGCAGAAAACTCTCTTGTTGTTCCTCCCAGTCCCCACTGATGTCGACCTGAAAAGCATCAGGTACGGGTATTAAAGCGAGTTCCGTTTTTAACTCTGCAACAACGCTGCCGAGATCTTTCCCTTCAGCTGATGCCGAAATGACGAGAACGCGCTGGCGGTCGAGACGGTCGATGGCGAGTGGTGTTGTTCCCAACTCAAATGAGACGAGATTCCCAAGCGGAACAAGCCGACCACTCTCAGTTGTCAGCGATACCTGATCTAAGTCAGCCTGTCTCGAGCGATTGTCTTTGCTGAGACGGACAACAACTTTGTATTCATCGCCATCCTCACGAAAGACTGTTGCTTCCTTCCCACGAATCGCTGTCTCTAACGTTTCCGTAATCGTTTGAACCGTAATGCCCAGATGACTCGCTTTCGCGCGATCAATTTTGGTCATCAATTGAGGTCGGTCCTGATCCATTTTTTTCTCAATATTCACCAATCCACTGACATTTGCCATGGCGTTCATGATGGCGTCTGCGAGTTGATTCGCGGTGGCGCGGTCGTGTCCGCGAATCAATATCGCAAGATTGTCTTCTCCGTTGCTACTGAACATTCGTGAAATTGGAATCCCACTATAAACGCGGGCATTGACTTTCATGCCAGGGATCGGTTTCAGTTGTTCCATAAACCTTTTACGAATCTCTTCTGCGTTCTCCCCACGTTCATCTCGTGGGACCAATTGCAGAATCACCCTTGCTTCATTCCAGTCATCTCCATCATCAGCCTTATCTCCAATGAAGACTGAACTTGATTCGCTTTCTGATATCGATGCCTGAATCTGTGACTCTAGTAGAACTGTCTGTTGGTCCAGCGTATCGACTTGAATTCCAGGAGCCATCACGCCCGTAATTCCTAACCGACCATCATCTGTCTTTGGCAAAAAGTCAGTCCCTATTCGAGGGATCAGCCCGAGAACAGCGGAAATAGAGACTAACAGAATGGAAAATGTGAGCGGGTAAAACTTCAGTGCTGTTTGAATGAACGCTCCATACAAATTTTCAATAGACTGAAAAACAAACTCTGTCGCTTGGTGCAGCCATTTCGCGGGGAGACTCATGAATCGTAGAGAGTCTTTCCACCAGTTTCTTTGCGATGAACTTGTCTTGTCTGCCTCTGTCTGATTCAGCCAATACGCTGCCAAAGCTGGGGTAAGAGTTAAACTCATCAGTAGAGAGCAAATCATCGATCCACAGACAACAAACGCTAATTGATGGAGGAGCACCCCTGTCATTCCATGCACAAAGACGAGCGGAAGAAAAACGATCAGTGTCGTGATCGTGCTCGCTGTAATTGCTCCAGCGACTTCGGAAGCGCCTTCAATCGCAGCTTCCTTCCGAGAATAACCTTCATCACGTTTTCGGAAGATACTTTCCAGAACAACAATTGAATTGTCGACCAACATTCCGATACCGAGAGCGAGACCGCCGAAGGAAATCATGTTGAGGGTAAATCCCCAAAAGTAGATGAGAATAAACGCTCCAAGGACCGAAAGCGGCATTGAAATACCGATGATCAGTGTGCTTTGAAAACTTCTCAAAAACAACACCAGGATCAGCATTGCCAGTCCCATTCCCAGAAGAGCAGAACTTTTCATATTGGCGATGGAATGACGAATATATTCGGATTTATCGAGTCGAACGATCAGTTCGGCATCGCGTAATTCCTGATTTAAACCTTCAATCTCTGCTCGGACTGCATCACTCACCTGAATCGTATTCGCGCCGGCCTGTTTGAAGACATAGACCATAATGCCAGCCAACCCATTAGTGCGCGTCCGCTGCGTGATTCGTTCGTGGCTGTCGTTAACGATGGCGACATCTCGAATTCGAATTACTGTTTCGCCCACTTTCTTAATCACCAGATCGCGGATCTGTTCCAGCGATTGAAATTCACTACGACTGCGAATCAACCGATGAACATGCCCTTCTTCAAAATCACCCGCAGGTTTACTTACGTTTCCCTGCTCTAACGCGCTGACAACTTGATCGACACCAATAGATAGTGATTCAAGTTTTAATCGATCAAGATCAACATGGATCTCTCGTTTCACATCTCCCCGCATACTGACGCGGGCGACACCTTCTAAACGCTCGAGCCTGGGCATGATTGAATTCTCAGCGAGTTGAGTCACTTGAGTGACTTCTTTGTCGCTAATTAAGCCCAAATACAGAATTGGTGAATCGTTTGCGTCATAGCGACGAAGCGATGGCAGTTCGACATCATCAGGGAAAACTTGACGAATTTTATCAATCGCTTGTCGCATCTCATCGACAGCGACATCAAGATCAGCCCCCCATTGGAACTGAACGCGAACGCTGCTGCTGCCTTCCAGACTACGACTGTTGAGTCTTTCGAAACCACTCACTGAACTGAGAACTTGCTCCAGAGGTCGAGTGATCAATGTCTCAATTTCTTCGGGACCGGCACCGGGATAAAGAGTGGTGACTGTGACCGTTGGATACTCCAAGTCAGGCATCAAATCGACAGCGAGCTCATTCAGCGAAACCCACCCCAACAGCGCAATAATGATGCTCCCCATCATCGTGCTGATCGGACGCTGTACTGCGAGCTTAGGAAGATTCATGTAGCTGCCTTATCAATGATCCTCGAATTCGATCTCCTACTCGCCCGCTAAGGGGGCTGATTCTTCTGGCT
>JABJMI010000751.1 GCA_018659505.1 Planctomicrobium sp. | reverse complement strand
TTAGTCCACCAGTAGCGGTCTCAACCAGCGAAAGCTAACCTAAGATTCACTTCTAATAATTTATATTTGAACATAACACTTTATTTGCGTGCGGAGTAGATGATGAAAATTCTGGTTGGCTGGGATGATGCTGCACAGGCGGAGCTTCTCAAAATGTATCTCGGCGTCGACGAGAGTGGTGTGGTCATCACAACCGACCACGAAAAGATTCTGATGCTGGCACAATCCCCAACAGAGTGGGATGCGATCCTTGTCACGACTTCGTTTCCAGATCATGACACTGCTTATTCTATATTTGAACAGCTACGAACTGCATGTCCTGAAACACCGATTGTTGGAGCGTGTGAACAGGATGACGTCTATCGAATTGCACGTTACTTGACCGGTGGGCTTCGAGCTTACGTGATCAGAGATAGGTCCGGAGATTTCATGTTCCTGCTGATGGCAATTATTGAAGGCGCCATCAAACAAGTTGAAGCAGAACGAGAACGACAAATCTCAGAAAAACTTCGTAGAGAAGTCGACTCTGTGAGGCAATTGCAGGAATCAATTATCCCTGTTGATATTACGACGCCAGAAGGGTACGGATTGGTCGCACGCTACGAATCATCGCAAATTTCAGTTATCGGTGGTCAACCGGTCACCATGGCTGGCGGTGACTACTACGATGCGTTTACCCTGCCTGATGACACCATGATCGTACTCGTTGGTGATGCATCCGGTCATGGTATGAAAGCTTGTATGTCCATCATGACGATGCACACGCTCATTCGAATGATTCGCTATGATGAATTCCGAGAACCTGCACACTTCGTGAAGTACGTCAATCACCAATTAAGTAAGCAGGCTGTTGTGAATAACGAGGGTGGATTCATCACTCTTCTCTACGGTGTGCTAAACCCGAAGACTCACGAGTTTCGGTGGGCGTCTGCCGGTCATCAAGCACCGATTCTTCATAATCTCGATACGGATGAAGTCAGTGAAGTGACGAATGATCCAGATGCCGCGGGTCTTCCGATTGGAATTCTAGATGACGCTGATTATGTGACTCAAAGTACGATTGTATCACCGAACAGTCGCCTTTTAATTTACACAGACGGTTTGGTGGAAGCCTTCAGTCCAGACAACGAAAATCACGCCGAATTTAGTATCGCTGGCGTTGCAAATACAATGAAGCGAAGTCGAGAGCTAGATATAGAAACCTGTATGCAAAACCTCTTCGCCGATTCACTCGCCTTTACAGATGGTCACGGACGGCACGATGATACGTCGTTGGTCATTGTTGAGCGAGATTGAGAAATGTCTTGTCGAGGGGTGTGATTAAAAAACGGAATTCGAAATCCTAAAGGTAAGCTTGCGAGTATGCTTCGAAACAATTTCGATTTAATCGAAGTTTCTTCTATGCCACGTTTTACCCTAGACACTGATCACTTGCCCTTATTCGAGCGGTCGCGAAATCTCCAACAAATCCACTGCTGGGTGGCGATTGCAGAAGATCGTCGCCAAGCGGCCGTAGGTTTCTTGACCTTCTTCCATCTGCAACGCTTCTGCTAAACCTGCGCCCGCTTTGAATTGCATGATCGCGCCGAGATCAATATGTCTCAACACATTATGAGTGATGAGAACTCGTCCAAGCGGAATCTGACCTGATTTGATTTCGTCTTTCACTTGCTGTGTCACATATTGAAAGTCAAATCTTACGATCCCGAACTGCACTGGGGTTCCATCATCTGACCGAGTCAAGATAATCTGCCGAGCGTAGATGTCCCCGTCCGAAAACTCGTTGAGCACTTTCACATTCACCGGACAGCCATGGTACTTCTCCATGGTGACCGTCATATGATGCTCATGCACCAGCATCTGCTTGTACGGTTCAGGCGTCAGCGACGAAGAAACATGCTCCGCAGATTGAAACAAGTCTTCGTTACCAGGGATTTGAGTCGTCAGTCGTCGTAGCTCATCAGTCGGGTTCACGGTATTTCCGGCTTAAACACATTTCTTGAAAATCAGGTGTAAAGAATAACCTGCTTTGCCGCTCACTTAAAGTGGGTGGCAAACTTGATGATAATCAAGCCCCGCTTGCTTCATCCGCCATTTCTTTGAGGACTTCAGCGATGATCTCGCAACCATGTGTTACATCTGCATCGGTGATGTTCAAAGCTGGCAACAAGCGAACTACGGTGTCATGTGTCGCATTGAGTAAGAGACCTCGTTCCATCGCCTTCTTAACCGCTGGCATCGCATTAATGCCGAGGTCGACGCCGATCATGGCTCCGCAGACTCGGACCTCTTCGATGATCGAGAGCTCTTCTTTGAGGCCATCGAAGAATTCTTTGAAGCGAGCGGAAATCTGTTTACAGTTCTCCAGTAGATTCTCTTCTTCAATCGTTTCGACAGTTGCCTTGCCAGCGACCATCGCGATTGGATTGCCTCCGAATGTACTGGCGTGCATCCCCGGTCGAAGCGAGGGAGCGACTTCGTCTTTTGCGATGATCGCACCGCAAGCAACACCGGCAGCGATCCCTTTTGCCATGGTCATAATGTCGGGTTGTACACCGAAAGTTTGATGCGCAAACCAGTTCCCGGTTCTTCCCATGCCGGTTTGAACTTCATCGAAGATGAGGACCATGTCGTTCTCATCACAGATCTCTCGTAGTCCTTGTAAGAAGCCGTCTGCTGGGGTATTGACTCCGCCTTCTCCTTGAACCGGTTCAATAAGAATTGCTGCGGTTTCTTTATCGACAATCTGTCGCACAGCATCTAAATCGTTGTGCGGAGCGTACGAGAACCCCGCCATCATCGGACCGATATCTTTATGATATTTCGGTTGCGCTGTGGCTGTCACCGCTCCATAGGTTCGTCCATGAAAACCATTTTCGAAAGTGATGATTTTGTATCGCTCTGGTGGAGTGTGTAAGCGAGCGAGCTTGATTGCACCTTCGATCGCTTCTGCTCCGCTGTTGCAGAAGAATGCTTTTCCAAACGATCTCGAACAGATCGCTTCCGCGAACTCTCCTTGCGGTTCCATGTACCAGGTATTTGGAACGTGAATCAGTTTCGCGACTTGTTCCTGGACAGCTTGTATGACTCGCTGTGGTGAATATCCAAGAATGTTGCAGCCCCAACCTGGAAAGAGATCGAGATACTCTTTTCCTTCGGCATCGAAGACGTGACTCCCTTCCCCACGCACGAGACTAATCGGATATCGTCCGTAATTAGGGATGACGTATTTATCGAATAAGGAAATCGTTTCCTGGCTTGTTCTGGACATAATTATAGGAATTTGGAGCTAGGTTTTAGGAAATAGGAAGAAAAAACACTCTTGATGTTTAGGCGACGATTTCGGTGCCGACACCTTTGTTGGAATAGATTTCCAGGAGCAAAGAGTGTGGAATACCGGCGTTGATGATGTGAATCTTGCCGACGCCGACTTCGAGTGCTTCAAGAGCTGCCTGAACTTTGGGGACCATGCCAGTGGCAATGGTTCCATCACTGATCAG
>JABJMI010000643.1 GCA_018659505.1 Planctomicrobium sp. | reverse complement strand
CTTGATCTTGGCGAGTTCACCTCGTTTTCCGAGAAGGTTCTTGACGCGTTTTGAATCTTCTAACTCGGAGAGTTTCACGGTTTCTCCGTTCGCTACCAGGAGAGCTTTCTCATCGACATCTTGCTCACCTTCTGCTGCCTGCTTGCCAGAGTTCGTGATCCGCACCCCCTGTTTATCTCGATCAATCCAGCCACGAGTCTTTCCCCAACGAAAGACATCATTGACAGCGATCTTTGCTTGGCCGGCTGCTTTGGCAAAATCACCGGTTGCCATTTCTCCATCGGCTGAAGTGAGTAGGGAGAGAGCCTGCCTTTCTGGAAGACCGTTCGTGACAAGATCGATTGCTTCTGCGGTAGGAATGAGTTCTTCGAAATTTTCTTCCGAGATTGCCATCGCTTCGACAGCCTGAGCCTCTTGAGCAGCGACCAGAACTTTAGACTGATCACTCTTCAAAGCGGCAGCCAATTCATTGACCTCAACTGCCTTTCCATCTGCTAATTTTTCCCAGACGGAGTATGCAAATTCATCCAGTTGTAGTTTCTCAGACATAAAACTCAGCAACAGTTAAGTGAATATTGATCAATTGTAAATAATAGCTTCGCACTGAAAAGAAGCGAATCGAGATATTAGCAATGTTGAGGAGCCGATGAAACTGGTGATGAGATCCGCTTAAAAATCAGATCGGCGAGCGGGGGACGTGAGTCCCCTGTTGACTACCACTGAGTCAGGGAGTTAACACTCCCCGCTCGCCTGGAAGAACGGTTGCAGTAGAAGAATCCCTGAGATCATTGCGTCTTAATGCTCTTCCAAATCTCAAACGCTGGATATGGCTTACGATCATTCGAAAGAAGTCCCCAGGACTTTTCTATCTCTAAGCCTGAAGCCTCTGACTTCCAAGGCAAATCGAAAGCTTCGAAACCGACTGCGAACGAAACCCAGTTCTCTCCCTTTTTCTCGAGGAGACCTTCAGTAGTATAATTCTGCCAGAATTCTTTTTGTGTCTGTTGGGTGTAGATCGGTTTTCCAGCATGGGGGAAACCGGTCTCTTTAACAATAACTGGTTTCTGTGATGCGTCGCGTAATTTTCTAGCTTCTGTTTTAACCCATTGCACAGCTTGTGGAGCTTTTGCCTCCGGTAGATCAAAAACCGGATGAATATTCGGAGCGAGGAAATCTCCGAACTTGAGGAGTTTCTCAGATTGATACCCCACGAGCGGCTCTGAAGTCGAGCAGGGAATCTCTGTTCCGATGAGCTTCCTCAATCTGCTTTCAGCAATTTGCAGGTCTTCAAATTCGTACCGTCCAAAAATGATCCCTTCATTTCCAATCAGAACTGCGATCGCTAATTCATCTTGATGTTGAAGAGCAAGCTCAGCAACACCATCGACTTCTGCCATCGATTTTGGTTGCCAGATCGCGAGCACGACTGCCCGGTACTTCAATTCTTTAGCGATGGCAACAATCCGCGGCGTGCATGCCTCGTTGTATCCATAAAGAATCAGCCCATCAAAAGCAGGACGAAGTGCAGCGAGGTCCGCTCGAAGCGAACTTGACTTCAATGTGACGTTATTGTTCGGATCACGCGGATCGAGTTCAGCAGGAGTGTAACCCACCAACCGGGAAGTTGGCGTTCCTGTAAGATATTGGAAGAACTTATTCTCCTCCGCATGTAACGCTGAACTGAGCAGTACAAAGTTGCAAAGTAAAATGAATGACGTCACGTTTAGACGCTTGAAGTTGATCATGAATTCTTATTTTCGTTAAGTGCCTGTTGGATTTCATTCATCCGTTTTCGATTCACCCCCATGTCCGACCTTCCGACACGAGAAGCTGAGCGAAATTGGATGAGTTGGTTCTCTTCATCGATGTAAAACTCGATATCGTCAACAAAGCGAAGGATTTTGCTGGTCGCTTCGAAGTGCAAGTAGTTGTCTCTTTCGGTGATCAAATTTGTTCGTGGACGCGCCTGCATGACACTTTTAATATTTTGAATATTAGAGGCGGTGTCTCCCTGATACTTAATCGGAGTCATTCCGTGTTCACTATCATTGGATTGCGAACTGACGCAGTTTGGGCTAGTCGGACACGGAGCCAATTGCCCCTCATTGACTCCCAGATTTGCAGGACGTTTTGACATCAGACTTAGACCAATTAAGCCCAGTAAAGGAACAAGGATCACAATAACAAGTAGTCGAATCAGCGTTTTCTTTTGAAACATTTACGTTCTCGAACTTGAAGTCAGTCGTTCGATTATAGAGAGTTCCTTCATCAGGTCGAATCACTTGCCTTTTTCAAGAACTCCATACTCATTGATTATGACGACAGAAAACTCACGACTCTGGACGAAACGCAATTGGGTTCAACATTCACAGTTAATGTTGGACTCTTATCAAACATATCTCGGTGAAGAATTAATTGACCGATCCGGGAGCGAAGAACAACAAGCCCAACGATTGTTCGAAGCCCCACTCGTTGTCGTTTCACACGATAAGCGTCCCGATCCCATCCTGAACTACGGGAACAGTGTCGCTCTGGAGTTATGGGAGATGGAAGTCAAAACATTCTGCGAAACCCCTTCCCGATTGACCGCTGAACCAGTCCATCGAGACGAACGCAAACGCCTCTTACAGCGAACAACCACTAACGGTTACGTCGACGATTACTCCGGCATTCGCATCAGCAGCAGCGGAAAACGCTTCTTCATCGCCAAAGCAATCGTCTGGAACCTCATCGATTTCAAAAACAACTACCGAGGTCAAGCAGCCACCTTCACAGAATGGAAATTCCTTGAAGAAGGTGAGTAATATTTGGTTAAATCGGAGTATAATCGTCACCCAGCAATCACTACAAAGTATTCAAACAATGGAAGTCGATTTGACTTCTCCAACTCGGTTAACGTAACTAGTTATTGAAATACAGGGTGAGAGTTTTGTCCGGAAAGTGGATGAATTGGTTTTGTCGTTCTTCCAGTGCTTTATTGAGCAACAACACGGAAGCGAAATGCAGCCTCTGTTTAAGAAGCTATCAAGTCGCTGGTCCATTCGTAGAATGGCAAGAGAAAGAACTCATGTGCGAGAAGTGTCTTCTTCACTGTCTAGCAATACTTGATACCGACAAGGTGCAACGAGGTCTCGTTCCCGACCGCTCTGGTCAGGCTAGAAAGAGAGCCTCTCGCCAAAAAGTTCTTTCAATGGTTGAAGAGAAGCGTTTTGGTTGCCTAGCCAAAGCACTAAACTCGTCTCTGAATGAAAGAGTGATCCTTAGGAATGAAGATGTTGAAGACTCTGTGATTGTTCAACACTTTTTGAGAACTGTTGCATCACATCTAGAATTACTTTCCCTCAATGATGAAGACGCAGAGCATTCCGAAAACAACAGCGGTTCGCAGAAAGAAGATTTAGACGCATATTTCCAGGCTTGGTTAGGACTTGGAGCATTTGGGATCTACCATGATGTGCTGCAAGATCTACCTCACCCATGAACAGAAAAGTTCTATTAAATCATTGCGATCTAAACTTTAATCTGTACTGCTTTTTGTATATGGAATTTTCCGGATTTTATTTTCGCCGATGAGATGAATCTATGTTTGCAACGAGTCTTATACTGTTCGTGTTTTCTTTCTCGATGTTTTCAAGTTCTTGTTCCGCTCAAGATGCGCCAGACATCGTTTTACACAACGGAAAAATCGTTACAGTTGACGATGAATTTCGCATCGTAACCGCGATGGCAATTCGAGGTGATCGCATTCTTGCTGTCGGTTCAAATAAAGATTTACTGAACTCTGCAAATGCTCAAACAGAGATTATTGATCTACACGGGAAAACTGTTTTACCAGGGCTGATGGATTCTCATACACATGCCTCTGGAGCTGCGGTTTATGAGTTTGACCATGAGGTTCCGGTCATGAATAACATCGCTGATGTTTTGGCGTACATTCGGGGACGAGCGGAACTTCTTGAAGATGGCGAAACGATCTTTACCAGCCAAGTCTTTATTACTCGACTGGAAGAACAAAGATTCCCCACTCGCGCCGAACTGGACTCTGCAGCGCCGTCGAACCCGGTCTACTTTCGGACCGGTCCAGATATGTCGCTGAATTCAATGGCATTAAAACTCAACGGCATCGATAAGAATTCCAAAGAACCTGCCGATCAATCCGGGAAAGTTGAGCGTGATAAACAAGGTGAGCCGACGGGCATTTTACGGTTCGCATCACAGCTGGTCAAAGTCAAATCGTCGGGCAATTCTCCTTCTTCAGTAGAACGAAAAGAACGCCTGAAGCGACTGCTAGCGGATTACAATCGAGTCGGTATTACAAGTCATTCAGAGAGAAACGTGAGTTCTTCGACTCTTAAACTCTATAAAGAACTTCTCGCAGAAAATGAGCTCACTTGCCGCTCATTCCTTTGCTGGGGAGTCAATCCGAACGACACTCCAGATAAAATCAAACAGCGACTCGACGAAGCCGCTAACGATCCGGCACATGAATACAACAACATGCTCTGGTTGCGGGGAGTCAAAGTCTTTCTGGACGGTGGAATGTTGACCGGCAGTGCCTATATGAGAGAGCCGTGGGGACTTAGCAAGGTCTATTCGATTACTGATCCCGACTATCGTGGCGTACGAAATATCAATGACTTGAAGCTCTATGAAGTCGTCCGAATGTGTCTGGAAAGAGACCTGCAATTCACCGCACACTCGGTCGGCGATGGCGCCGTCCACGCATTACTCGACACCTATCGCCGTATCAATGACAACGATTTCCCTATTCGTGAACATCGTCCCTGCATCACCCATTGCAACTTTATGAGTGCAGAAGCAATTCAAGAAATGAAAGCGATGGGAATTGTAGCTGACTTGCAACCGGCATGGTTATGGATGGATGGCCACACGCTGCAAAAACATTTCGGTGATGATCGACTCAAATACTTCCAGCCATACAACTCGATTTTCGATGCAGGAGTGATCGTGGGAGGTGGTTCCGACCATATGCAACGCATTGGAGATATGCGTTCCGTGAATCCTTACAACCCTTTCCTTGGAATGTGGATCACACTGACACGGTCACCTCGTGATTCAAACGGAATTCTTCATTCTGAGCAACGCATCACCCGTGAACAAGCACTCCAGCTGTACACAATCAACAATGCTTTCCTTATGTTCGACGAGAAAAATCGCGGTTCACTCGAAGCTGACAAGCTTGCAGACTTTATTGTCATTGATCGTGACTATCTCAGTTGTCCGGTTGATGATGTCAAAGAAATCGAAGTAGAATCAACCTGGCTCGGTGGGAAAAAAGTTTATTCCACCAACTGACATGCTCTCACCTTCGACGCTTTGTGCCCCGTCGATCTAACGCTTTTAAGAAAACAATTTCTGAATAGGTTTCCCACGATCGGTGATGGGGACGGGGCGGTCGCCGTCGTAGAGGTGTTTGGTGTAGTCGATGTTCATGGCTGCACAGATTGTTGCGAAGAAGTCAGGCACACTGACGGGGTTGCTGACAATTTTTTTAGAGAGTTCGTCGGTCTCTCCATATGCACCTTGATGAGCGAGACCACCGCCAGCGAGGATGCAAGAAAACGCTGTTCCCTGATGACCGCGACCACCTCCGCTATCGAATTCCGGTGGGCGTCCGAATTCTGACGTGATGACGATTAAAGTTTTGTCGAGCAGATTGTTTGCTTCCAAATCCTCCATGAGTGTTCCGACAGCGGTATCGAGCTCTTGGATGAGTTTATACTGATTGACAATCCCGGAATTATGAACGTCCCAACCGGCGCCATTAAGAAAATTCAGGTTGTGTGAAACTTCAATAAATCGAACTCCCCGTTGAATGAGCCGTCGGCTTAACAAACACCGTTGACCAAATTCTCCTCCGTATTGATTTCGCAGGTCACTTGGTTCCTTCTCGAGTTGAAAGACCTGATTGAATTCGGGTCCGCTGAGCTTCAAACTTTGTTCGATGGCGGCTTCGTAGTCGAGGATTTGTTTGACTTGCGTATTGCCTGCGTTCTTCTTGAGCGTGGCAAGAAACTGCTCCCGGCGTTGTTGGCGCGTCTCAGTAATTCCTTGTGGACGAGAAAGTCCCGCTGGTCCCTGGCTGGTGTCAGTGAGATAGAGATAGCCATCTTTTGCTCCTAGAAATCCCGGTCCGCGTGTGACGTTTGGGTAACCGATAAGAACATAAGGTGGAGCACTCTCTCCGGCAGGACCGCGTTCATGACAGATCAACGAACCGAGACTCGGATAGGTAACTGTCCCGCTAATTGCACGACCAGTGTGCATTCGATTCGTCGCAGCTGCATGTTCGTCAATGACTTCGTGATGGACGGATCGCACAGCCGTAACACGGTCCATCAAAGATGCCATTTTCGGCAAATGTTCACAAACTTGCACACCGGATACTGCGGTATCGATAGGTTCGTAATAAGAACCTGCCTTCTTCGCTTTGGGGTCGCCTTTTCGCTTCGGGTCGAAAGTATCACACTGCCCCATTCCACCACCCAACCAGATGGAAATCACGTGTTCAGCTTTCCCGTTGAGTAGCGGTGAAGCGTTCAGAGGTGATGCTTCAGCTAGTAAGTTCCCAGCAAGACCGAGAGTCGCTGCAGTTCCAGCAGATGTCGCAAGAAAATCACGTCTCGAGGACTTATTAATATTCATAATTGATTCCATTATTTATTGTCATTCAAAAGTTTAATGACGTCCCGTGGACGGGTGAGGTTCAACAATCGCACATTGGTTGCCCACAATTAAGTGGGCAGCTAAAAGATCGAAAATTGAATCCTCAATGCTCAGTTAAGTCTCATTCGTACATTCTTTTACACTAGTCACTAGCCTCTCAACCCTAGCCCATTTTACGGTATCCAAACGAATTCTCGATGATTGACCAAACTCCACACAATATCTTCGTAAACTTCTCTCCATTCGGATCGAAGTCGTGGATCAGGGGCGGGACCTTTGAGAACTCGCTCTTGAATCTTCAATTGAATTTCATTCGCTTCCGGCACAAGATGATTCGTCCATGTCGACTGCGGCAAAGGAGAATCTTTCACAGGAATTGTAACTTGATCGTCTGGAACAAGACGAGATTCAAAACCGCCCGCTAACGCTGCGACAAAATCTTTGCTCTCTTCTTGGTCTGGATGTCGGCTTAAAAACCTGAGGAACAGAGAATCAAGAAGTTGCTCGGGTGAAGTTGCGTTGATTGCTAAGTTTGCGAGAGAGCTTTGATACGCTGCACGGGTCAGCGACATCGAAAGTGTTCCGTTTGCCAAAATCCCTGGTTGTAAAACATTGGGATCAGTCTCTCGTTGAACGATCGGTTTTTGCCTTGAACCGGTCCAGCCAAAGGCTTGTAAAACATCGACGACCGGTTGAGCCTTTGGCAGTGACAAACTGGGACGATCACGCTCATTGGTTAGGCTGGCAAACATCCAAGCACGAGAAGGTTTCCCCAGTGTTAATCGCCTGTTCATCGGGATCACTCGGTCATG
>JABJMI010000749.1 GCA_018659505.1 Planctomicrobium sp. | reverse complement strand
CTAATTCCTACCCTCCGCCATGTTCCAAAAAGTCGATCAAGCACAGTTTCTCGAAGGCGAGCATCAGATGTTTCGCTTCTGGCGGGATCAGAGTGTTTTTCAACAACTCTTAGAGAAGAACAAAGGCAAGAAGAAATGGTCCTTTCTCGACGGACCAATTACAGCCAACAACCCGATGGGAGTTCACCATGCTTGGGGGCGAACCTTCAAGGACGCTTATCAACGCTACTTCGCCATGACCGGGCATGAACTCCGCTACCAGAACGGATTCGATTGTCAGGGATTGTGGGTGGAAGTCGAAGTTCAGAAGGAACTCAAACTCGACACCAAAGAGTCCATCGAAAAAGTCGGCATCGATGTCTTCACACGCACTTGCAAGAAACGAGTCCTCAAATTCGCAGCCCGTCAAACGGAACAATCGCAGCGACTCGGTTACTGGATGGAATGGGACGACCCCGCTGAACTCCGCAAGCTATCAGAAAATATCGACAACCATGAAGATGTATCACTTAAAACGCCCAAAGGTGAAACCGTAAACGGTCCTGCCGAACAACTCGTCTCCAAACTGGGCAATCCAGAATGGGGCGGCAGCTACTTCACCTTCTCGACCGAAAACAACGAAACGATCTGGACATTCATCAAGAAGTGCCATGAGCGCGGCAAAATCTATCTCGGTCACGATGTCATGCCGTGGGGCGGACTCGCTGGCAGCGCCTACTCACAAATGGAAATCGCCGACGGACGTAAGTTAACAACACACAAGTCGGTCTTTGTGAGGTTTCCGCTGGTAGATAACCACGGAGACACGGAGACACGGAGAAGTAAAGAAGAAGATTTACCGGAATACTTGCTCATCTGGACGACCACCCCGTGGACGCTCACATCGAACGTCGCGACGATGATCAATCCCGACTTGGAATACGTCCGCGTCAAAGCCCAAATCCGCGGCGACGAAGAGCCAGCGATCTACTATTTCGCCAAAGAGAACCTGAACTTCAAACGCCTCGAAAAGGAATTCAAAGAAGGCTTCGGTCGCCCCGAATGGCAATGGCCCGAAGGTCTCGGCAAGCTGAAAACGCTCGCGCAAATGTTCAAAGAACAAGGCGGCTTCGAAGAAGTCGGCACCATCAAAGGCTCCGAAATGGTTGGCTGGCAATACCGTGGACCGTTTGATGAATTAGTTGCACAACAACAAAAGGGTGGATACCCCGTTCAATTAGCCCCCGGTGATCCACCGGGGGGCAACGTCGATTCCCCGGGTGACTCACCCGGGGCTAAATGTGGCGTTCCATCATCAGTCGAGTCCCATCGCGTGGTCGACGCTGGACGCGACTTCAAAGGCAACGCCATCGTTGTTGCTGGCGAAGGAACGGGAATCGTTCACTCAGCTCCCGGGTGTGGTGATGTCGATCATAAAATCGGGATGGAACTTGGACTGCCGGCCATTGCGCCGCTCGGCGAAGATGGTCGTTTTGGCGAAGGGTTTGGACCGTTCACTGGGAAGGAAGCGATTGACCCAGCGACCGCTGAGATGATCTTTGATTCACTTAAGGAAAAAGGGCTGCTCGTTTATGTTGAAGAGTATCCGCACATCTATCCACACTGCTGGCGGACGGGTGAAGAGCTTGTCTTCCGGTTGGTCGATGAGTGGTTCATCAATATGGATTGGCGGGACGAAATCAAAGAGGTCACCGAGTGCATCAACTGGATTCCCGACAGTATTCAGGGGAAAGAGCGGGAGATCGAGTGGCTGAACACCATGCGGGATTGGATGATCTCCAAGAAACGGTATTGGGGACTCGCGCTACCGATCTGGGTGAATCCGGAAGACCCGACGGACTTTGATGTCGTCGGCTCCCTGGCGGAATTGGAAGCACGTGCCAAAGATGGCGGCGAAGGCTGGGACGAGTTCGAAGGTCACACCCCGCACCGTCCGTGGATCGATGTGGTGAAGATCAAAAGCAAGAAGACCGGTGCGCTCATGCACCGCATCGAAGACGTCGGCAACCCCTGGCTAGACGCCGGCATCGTGCCGTTTTCGACAATGAATTACAACGGGCGGGAGAAGGTCAAGGGTCTAGGGGCTAGGGGCGAGGGTGAAGGAAAAAATACACTAGACTGGAACCAATGGTTCCCGGCGGATCTCGTGACCGAGTGTTTCCCTGGGCAATTCCGTAATTGGTTCTATTCGTTGTTATCATTGGCGACGATGATGCGGTACGACGAGACCGATGATCCTGAAGAGAAAAAACCTTTCAAAAACCTGCTTGGTCACCGTCTTGTCATGGATGAAACCGGGCAACCGATGCACAAGTCGGACGGGACAGCTATCTGGTTCGAAGAGGCTGCTGAGCAGATTGGTGTCGACACCATTCGCTGGATGTATCTCGCGCAGAATCCGGCTTCGGATCTTCGTTTCGGAACTCGTCACCCCGATGAGCCTGTGACGCTCGATACACCTGAAGGACCGATCAGCGAGACGCAAGAAGGGCTTGCAACCTGCAAAGTCACCAGTGCTCCTGCCGATAACATTCGTCGCCAAGTGCTGATTCCGTTGTGGAATAGCTACGCCTTCTTCGTGAACTACGCTGTGCTGGATGGCTTCGATCCAAACATGGAACAAGTCCCACTTGAAGATCGGATGGAAATCGACCGCTGGGTTCTTTCACGCTTGCAGGAGTTGACGCAAGTTGCCCACGATTCGTTCCAGGCTTTCAACGCTGCCAACTTCATGCAGGCAGCCACAGAGTTCATCGACGACTTGTCAAACTGGTACATCCGCCGAAACCGCCGCCGCTTCTGGAAAGCCGTCGACGAAGATCAATCACAAAAAGATTCATCACTTAGCAGCAACGAAAATTGGGACGCCGACAAACTTGCAGCGTATCAAACGCTGTATGAAGTGTTGGTCACGCTTTCGAAGTTACTTGCACCAGCGATTCCGTTTTTATCTGAGCGGATGTATTTGAATTTGGTCAAGGGTCAAGGGACAAGCGGCAAGGGTGAAGAAAAGAATTCCCTAGACACTAGACACTCAACCCTAGACCACCCTTCCTCTGTTCATCTTTGTGATTACCCGACCGTCGATGAAACCAAACTCGATACGGAACTCAACGCTCGTGGTCAGGCGATTCAGACGTTGGTTCGCATGGGGCACCGGCTTCGTGAATCGGCAGAGTTGCGGGTTCGTCAACCGTTGGCAGAACTTCGCTTCGCTTGCAATGACTCCACAACTGCGGATGCACTGAATCATTCGCACGAGATCATCGCGGACGAATTGAATGTGAAAGCCGTCACGATGGCTGAGAACCTGGATGACCTCGTCAGCTACTCCTACAAGCCGAATTTGAAAACGCTCGGTCCCAAGTACGGCAAGTTGCTGGGAGCTATTCGCAAGGAGTTGCCGCAGGTTGATGATGCAATTTTGGCGCCGCTGCGAAGCGATGAATCGGTGACGCTGACGATTGGCGGTGAGGAAATCTCGCTTGCACCGGATGATGTGCTAGTCAGTGTCGAACAAGCGAGCGACTGGGCAAGTGCCGATGCCGACGGAATTCAAATCGCCCTGTCGACAAATCTTAATGATGAACTCATCGCAGAGGGCATGGCACGCGATCTAATCCGGCAGGTCCAACAACTTCGTAAAGAAGCCGACCTCGAAGAGAATCAACGTATCGAAATCCAATGGTCCGCCACGGAGCAAGCAGAGCTTGTTGCGAACGCGATCACGACTTGGCAGGAAACAATCCAAACCGAAACCCGCGCCGATTCAATATCTCAAACTGAGAATACCGGTAAGCAAGTAAACATCGGTGATGTCAAAATCGAATTGAATATCAACAGTTGAATTCGGGTTTAAGAAATTTGTAACCGTTCACGGACTAGTCAGAGAAGAAAGTGTCTAAACCACGAAATAAACGAATTACACGAAAGGAAAAAGAGTTCTGCCTTGTATCAGGTCAGCCAACTTAGAATATACAAAGTCGATCATAATATCCTGACCATCCAAATTTCATCACAAAAGTAAGTAGACAGGATGGACATGATTTACAGGATAAGATGAACACAATTCAAATCGTCAACCAGGAATTGTTTCTTTCGATGTAGTGATGAACTTGCTAGTTTTTTGAATTCGCTTCAGAGATGATGAGATCGTTTAATTCGAGGAGGAGTTCACAAAATTCATCATGTTCATCATGTCAATCCTGTCTAAGTTTTCAGAATGAGATAGTCAGAGTCAGTGACGCATGCAGGTGTGTGTCGACATTTTTTTTCGTGTCATTTGTGTGTTTCGTGGTTGTCCAACATTTTCAATACCGTGAACGGTTACAGAAATTTCACCACGGAGACGCTGAGGCACGGAGGAAAAGAACGGCAATTGAATCCGCAGCGAGTAGCACACAATAAAGTGTGCTGCTAACCAGCTTCTTCGAATTTTGCTCTCCGCGCCTCCGTGCCTCCGTGGTAGAATCTTTTCATGTCACAACCTTACCGCGTAGAACTCGATATTTTCACAGGTCCGCTGGACTTGTTGTTGTATCTCGTCCGCCGTAATGAAGTTGACATTGTTGATTTGCCGATTGCGATGCTGACGAAGCAGTTCCGTGATTTCCTCGATGTGCTGCAATATATCGATCTCGATTTGATCGGTGATTTCGTCGTCATGGCGAGTACACTCGCTGAGATCAAAAGTCGACAAGTTCTCCCGTCTCAGGAGGAAGAACAAGAAGAACCGATTGATTCCGAGAATGGAAGCAATCCCAAGTCAGATTTAATCCAACAGTTATTGGAGTACAAGAAGTTCAAGGAAGCTTCCACTGCCCTGCAAGAGCAAGCTGCCGAATGGCAAGAACGCTATCCTCGCCTGGCTGATGAGAGACCGGTTAGTTCCAAAGATCCAGCGACTGATCGCATTAAAGAGGTCGAACTCTGGGATCTCGTCAGTGCATTGGGTCGAGTTCTGAAACGTAAAGAAGTCGATACCCACTCAAAAATCCGCTACGACGAAACCCCGATTCATAAATACGTCGAGCAAATTGGCGACCTTGTCAGAGAGAAACGAGTCGTCGAGTTCACTTCTCTGTTCGGTGAAGAGTTCATCCGCAGCAAGATCATTGGAATGTTCCTCGCTGTCTTAGAACTCATCCGCCACCACGGCTTTCGAGCTGAGCAGTCAGAAGAACACGGGGAGATCGTTTTGCAGCCACCTATTGAGGTTGAAGATGCGGCTGAGCCTGGAGAAGCTTCCGAAGCAAAACTCGATTCAGAAGAAAAAACTCCATCACCGGATCAGAGTAAAGACAACGATTGATGTTAATAATTTGAACAGAAGACAGCAAAGAAAGCAGAGGAAATTACTTGTAACCGATCACGTTATTGAAACTGTTCTCAAACCACGAAACACACAAATGACACGAAAATGTGTCTGTTCCATCAGGAAGATTTTAAAAGGAGTGAGATGATGAATCACGTGATTCATCCTACAGATCATGAAATTCCATCCTGTCAATCATGTTCATCCTGTCTCTTTTTTCGCGTGGTTCGTGTTTTTCGTGGTTAAAAAACCGTTGCGATTTTAAAGTCCGTGAACAGTGACAATTAATTTCTCTGCTATCTCCGCGTTCTCCTGTTCATTTTTTTCTTCAGTTTAAGTGGGTTTTGAACATGATGTTTGTGTTTCTCTAAATGTCACCGCTTGCGCCATAACTGGTCGTCGCTGATTCGCTGTTCATGTTGAGCGGTTTTGATCTCTTGCCAGAACCGTTTGGCATCAACGGGATAGCCCTTTGTCGGTTTCACATCTTTGCAAAACTGCTGCCAGTAAGAGTTGAACTGGTACATCGACAATTCGCGAATGTACTTGGCAACAATTGATGCCGCAGCGACGGGGAGATGTTCTTCGCCCTTGGTTTGGAAACGAAACTCGGTTGAGGAAACTCGATAGCGACTCGTGGATTGTCCTTCTTCAATCGTCTCTATCAATGTTCTTGGTGCGATGGATGCAAGGAATTCTCCGTAATGGTTTCTTCCGCCATGCTTGTCGCCAACGAAGAGGATCGGTGTCGTTGATCGTTGTTCCCAACTTTTTTTCAGCAAACTGAATGCAAGAGTCGTCAGCAGGATGCCTTTGCTTCCATGTTGATCGAGCAATGAGTTGAATTGAATTGCAGGAACGACCTCAGCTTGGATCTTCAGGCAGCCTATTTTTTTCTGTTCGAACGTCTGTTTCAAACTGTCGGCAAGAGAGTTGATCAATGCTGCATCAGCGGAAAACGGCAAGTTCATGTCGCCAACGAACCAGGGGATATCATTGAATGGGTCGTTTCCGGTCTTATTGAATCCGCAGACATTTTGTCGTAGTTCTTGAAATGTCGAAACTGGCATTCCTGCGGCATTAAGGAGTGCCAGAGCAGAAGTCTCAAGCGACTCGAATCCGTATTTTCCTTTGTTGACGAGTTTCGAATCTGCGATGTGCAGCTTCGTTTTTCGGCAGGTCGATTTCGTGTCAATAACGTCTTTCAGCAAAGCTTCAAATTTACATTCTGCTGGACTATCGGGAGTCTCCCAAGTCGTTGAGGTGATCACCAATGGTCCCAGGTTGGGACCATACCCGGCTTCGTCCATCCCGATGAAGCGACCAGACTCTGCAGTCACTTCAGGATCAAAGAGTTGATTCACAGTTATTTCCCGATGCAAAAACGGCTGAAGATTCGATCTAAGATATCGTCGGTGTAAACGACTCCAACGATGCGCCCTAAATGGTCGAGAACATCTCGTAACTCCATAGAAACCAGTTCATCACCGGCAGACATGTCAACAAGTTCTCTTGCTCGACGGACACTTTCCAGAGCGTGCTTCAAACTCTCCTGGCAACGTGCAGCAGTGGAACCGATTAGCTCCTCGTCACGATTGCCTGCGTTAAGACTGGAACTTATCAAGCTGCGAAGCTTCTCAACACTGCTCACTTCAAATGCTGATACAGCAACTTGCGCAACTTCTGAATCCGCAGAGCAATCGGCTTTCGTCATAATTCGTAGTAATTCACTTTTGACCGTCTGGCACTCTTGGAAGCGAGCTTCGTCTTCCAATGTTTCAGTCTTCGAGAAGTCGGCTGCCGAGCACCATACGATCATGTCGGCACGTTCGTACTGATCAGTTCGTAGCTCTCCTGCGAGAGATTCGATTCCATCGCGCGCTGTTTCCCAACCGGCGGTGTCGATCAGTTCATAGCGCAGACCGTTCGCTTCAGACACTTCTGCAACTAAATAATCGCGAGTTGTTCCTGCAATCGGCGAGACGATGGCGGTTTCGGAATCGATCAAGGCATTGAACAGTGTGCTTTTCCCGGCATTCGGTAATCCGGCAAGAACAACACGATAACTCCCGGTCGATTGCATTCGATCTGAAGACTGTTGAATGAGTCCACTCAGAAACTGATCAGCAGTGCTCAGGCGTTCGAGAAAGACTGGTCGCTGTACGAAGTCGATATCTTCTTCTACGAAATCTAACCCCGCTTCCAAGTCTGCGAGATGAAGAAGCAACTCTTCGCGGATGGAACCAATTCGATTTGAAATTCCTCCAGCGAGTTGATCGAGTGCGGTTTGCAATTGCTCATGCGAGGGAGCATCGATCACACCCAGCACGGCTTCCGCTTGCACGAGATCAATGCGACCAGCGAGAAACGCTCGCAATGTGAATTCACCTCGTTCAGCGGGTCTGGCACCGGAGGTGTAAATACGTTCGAGAATTTCATTGAGTAACGGAGGCGAACCTATCGTATGGATTTCAACAAGTGGTTCCCCGGTGAAACTTCGACTTGTCGGCCACACGTATAGACTCGCTGGCAACTGTAGATCCCCATCAGCGATTCGAAGTTGACATTCATACCTCTGAGCGAATCGTGGGTGAATCTCTGGGCAGTTTCCTGCAATGATCTTCTCAACCACCTCCAGCACTTCCGCTCCACTGACCCGGATAATCCCTCGCTGCGCAGGACCGGGAGCCGATGCCATGGCTGCGATTGTTGGGTTGCCTGGTTGATATGGCGAATTCTCGGCGGTCACAATTGGTTCTTTATGAGTTCTTTGAATTCTGGCAGAGATCGCAGCGAATTAATATCAGGATCGGTTCGCATCAACGTGAATTCTTCGAAGCCATATTCAATAGAATCTCGTAGAGCCTGAATGGCTTGTGCTCCATACTGCTCGATGACTTCGCTGTTTTCTTCAGGGGCTTCTTTTTTTAAATACTCAATCGCTCGCCCGTACACACACGCAGTATTGTAGGCATAGATATTATCTTTCGGGAATTTGTCAGCAGAATCGACAGTTAAACTGACAGCCTTTTCAGTCTCGCCTAAGATCGCACTAACAATCCCGATACCGGTGACGGCCTGTCCATCGAAAGAGTCCATGTCGTACGCCTTTTGGAATGCTTCCAAGGCCTCATCGTGGCGATCCAATTTCAGTAGAGAGTTTCCTTTGCCGGAGTAAGCGACACTCAGATCGGGATCAATTTCGGTTGCTAAGTCAAAGTAGACGAGAGCATTCTCGTAGTTATCCACATTCGAATGGTAATATGCGGATTCCATTGCATTCCAACCGGGCGAATGATTCATCCACAACCGGATTCCGATGCCTGCCGATTTTAAACCATTTTCGTCTCCGGCTTGATAAGACTTTAACCGGAATTCCTTGAGTAGTTCCTCGGCTCGTTTGGTACCGACGCGACCAAGGGCGTAACAGGCTTGAGTCATTTGAGTCTTGTCTTCGGAGTCCAGAAGTTTTGCAATTTCGTAGGTAGATTCATCACTCGCCAATTGAGTTAACATCTGCAAACCCATTTGGCGAACTTCAGTTTCTTTTGATTGAATCGCCTGTTGAGAAAGCTCAAACTGTTCCGGAAGATCAAACGCAATCGCTAACTTATAAACGGCGACTTGCTCGCTGGGAGTATATTGTTCGATCTCCATTAAGAGTTTTCTAACACTGGTTTGGTCACCAATTTCCTGCAGTAGCGATAATAATCCTGAACGGATTCGGGGTTTCTCCTCGAACAATTTCAGAACCAAAGGAGCCGCTCGTTGATCGCGTGTCCGTTTGATGATCAAGAGCACATTTTCGCTAATGTCTCCTGATTCCAACAACTTCAAAGCGTAACCGACAGCGACCATTTCAGATTGTCGATCTGTTTTTTCTACGAGCGCCGCAAACGCTGTGTCCCGTACACTCTTTGAAGAATCTTCGAGACCTCGCTGTAAAATTTTGTTTAGGTTGGGGTGACCGACATGCACAAATCCTTCCATCGCAGCCGAACGAACTTCCGCAGACTGATCGCTGAGCGCAGCGACTAAAAACTCCGTCCATTCCCTTCTAAAATTCGTTGATAGGATGCGAATTTGTTTCTCTCGAGAGATACTGTATTGATCGTCTTTGATGATCGATAGAATCGCAGGAACGGCAGCTGGTTGATTTGATTTCACCAATGCTGTGAATGCTGCCTCCGCCTCTTTTTTTCGATCCATCGCAGCGATTTTAGTGAGCATTTGTATCGCCTGAGGATGGTCCTGTTGACCGATCGCCAGCAAAACAAAAGCACGAGTTTCCTCATTGGCGGTATCGTACAGTTGACTGAGCAGCGGGAAAAGATTCTCGTTCAGGCTGCGATCTTGACGGACTTCTAAGGAAGCCAGCGCCGCTCGTTGGGAAAAGGGATGACCTTCCCGGATTTCGCGGGTGATGTACTTCGCTGGAATCAATTCGAAGAGCTCGCCGAACGCAGCCAAGGCAGCCGCTTCGGTTGACTCGTAAATCAACGCTTCCATCTGATCATCAAAGCCAGCTTCGGCATTCAGCTTAGGAAGATTGGCTACTGCGAGAAATTTGAAGGTCTCCAGAGGGGGGAACTGTACGTACAATTCGTTATTCAGTTCCTGGGCAGCACGATGCAAGATCCAATCGACTAAATCATCAATTGTCGTAGAAGCATTATCGTCCCAACTCAAGACAGCCCGCTCAACTTTCTGTTTCTTAAGCTGACGTAAATTGTCTGCAAGATCCTGAGCGTTGATGGAATTGAGACTCCCATTGATCGTGATCAACGCCAATGAATCTGCGGGACCGATTCGCTCTGCTTCAAATCCTAAGCGTGCTTTCTGCTCTCGTCTCAAATCGTGTTGTAATAATTCATCTTCTGTAAGTGGAAGTTCTAATTGCAGATTGCCAATAACATTCGCTTTGTCCAAGTCTGTGTACACAACCCAAAAAGAGACCGCCTCCTTCGACTGGACTGTGATTTCGTCAGGGGTTCGTAACTCCTTCATTGGGTAGCTATTGCGCCCCACGCGAACGGGCATTAAATTACTTTCGGGAGAACTCGAGTTGAGCTTGTAGCTCTTGCCCCATCCTTTCAGAATTATTTTCGAAGTTTCAAGAGTGATAGGAGCCTTGGAATGGTTGAGAACCGTGATCCTCGCTGAAAGGTAACGCATCTGCTGATCGCTGTACGCATTGTCTAACCCCATGAAAATTTGAGGAATCCACACCTGAAGATTTTCATTGTGCCGTTCAAGAAGAGACTCTCCTGCAGGAAGTGAACTTGCCTGCTGAATTTCTTTTTGCACATCCATCAGCGAGCGGAACTCTATCGGATCGGGGACGATGATTTCTTCAGCGTTGCCTTCTCCAAGAACTTCGTCTTGTGCGCAAAGTTGACCAGTAGCAATTACGACGAAAAGGAGAAGTCGACTTATTGATTTCAGCGGTCCTACATGAAATTGGAACATAACAAACCGTAATTCTCGGATTGGTAGCATTGTCTTTGCGTCGCGGTATCCCGCTGACTCAAATTACGAAATGATATGATACCGCACAAACGCAGAAAGAAGGAGACTGAATAAAAAATGTTGAACGAGCAACCAAGAATGGCTTCACAAAGCCATCGAAACCGGGCTTTTGAAATGCGGAACCGTCAGATACTCTACCACTAAGTGAACTCGTCACGAATCCTATCAGAAACAGATTAAGCATTGGAAATGAACAATCACATTCGCAGTTCATTAAGCAGACGGTTTGTGATGCGGGATAAACAACTGTTGAATTTAAGTGAGCGAAGCGAACAGATGTCCCTTCTCCCCACATTCGATATCCATTCTCGCCAACAGTTTATCAGTGGGGAGAAGGTTAGGATGAGGGGCGCACAGTCCGGTATCGATCGCTCCGAACATAAATTCCAAATTACGAATTGTCTGCTGATCGTATTGTTCATCACAGCTTGTGGCTGCGGGAATTCACAGCAGCAGGACATGAGCAACGAACCCAGTTCTCTCAACAAAAGCGGAAATGCTTCAGGAACAGTTCTCAGAACGAGAAACAATGATCCTGATGAACTCGATTCAAATCAGACCAATCAAGTCCCAACTGAACAATCAACTTCTCTTGAGAGTGTGAATCAAAGGGCGAGAATCGATTCGACTTTAGCTCCGATACAATTCGACCAGAACGTGATTGCAGCGTTCGAAAAATTATCCAAACCGGTAGATTCTTTTGAAGAATGGGACCAGGCGAATCAAGGATTCCTCGCATTAGGTGAAGCGACGATTCCGCTGTTGGCTCATAAGTTAACTGAGGGAGATCAGGTCGAACGTGAACTAGCAGCGTCGACTCTCGTCCTCATGGGCACACCCCCCGAAGCTGCACTGCCAGCTTTGGTAGAGGCTCTCTCTGACACGCTTCCGTTCGTGCGCGCGAATGCAGCCGCGACATTGGTTCAATTTCCTCAACACCAACAGATCGCCATTCCTGTTTTGGTTCAATTCCTGAATCATACTGATCCAAATTTACAACAAATGGCATCCGTCAATTTGACTGCTCTGGGAGAAGAGGCAAGTCCCCACGTTGCAGAATTGACGACATTGCTGGAATCGAAAACATCAGAACCCGAAGTTCTGTTACCGGTTGTTCAGCTCCTCGGTCGAATCGGTCCCAAAGCCGAACTCGCGATCCCCAAGCTCAAACAAATCGCATTCGAGCAACAAGGAGAAGTCGGCGACGCTGCTAAATCTGCTATTCAATTGATTGAAACAGCTGTCGAATGAACATGAACCGTTTGAAGTATTGAAACTATTGACTAACCACGAAACACACAAATGACACGAAAACAATGCAGTGACTGAGTAACCTGTCTGAACGAATCATCCTGTCTATCTCATACCGAAAATTTAGACAGGATTGACATGATGAACAGGATAAAGGTTGTGATGTACTCCTCAAATTCAACAATCTCCTTGTGACCAAAATGAATTCAAGACTGTCAACTCAATCATTTGATTGGACATCTTTCTGATCACCGAATTGAAAGGTGTTCATTTTATCCTGTAAATCATGTTCATCCTGTCTCTTCAATTATTTTTTGAAAGCTTGATACTCAGGATTTTGCATTAAGTTTGCGTCGCCAATACTCGCTGACCTGAAGCGAGTCAGAGTTTTTTTCTTTCGTGCATTTCGTGGTTGAAAGAATGTCTCTGAATTTAAGCCTGTCCAACAGTTTCGAATGAGCAATCACCTTCAATCTTTCTCTTACACTAGCTCCTAGTCCCTCAACCCTTGCTCCTTTTAATCGTGTCCCTTTTACACATGTGGAATGCTTTCTACTATCATATCAACTGAATTCACTCCGTAATCAAAGAGTTCCGCCGAAGATGACTAATCTCAAACCTGAAGATATCAATATCATTCTGGCGACTGATTGTGGAAGCACGACCACCAAAGCGATTCTGATTCAGAAGATAGACGGTGTCTACCGGCAGACTCATCGTGGTGAAGCACCAACGACCGTCGAAGAGCCGGTCGCAGACGTGACTGTCGGCGTGGTGAATGCAGCGACCGAAGTCGGGGAACTCGCCGGGCGCAAACTTGTTGACGACGAGGGCAACATCATCCGCCCAGCGACCGAAACGGAAGGCTGCGACATCTACATTTCAACCTCCAGTGCTGGCGGAGGTCTACAAGTTCTTGTCACAGGTGTTGTTCGTGAAATGTCCGCAGCGAGTGCCGAACGTGCTGCTTTAGGAGCGGGAGCGATTGTGCTCGACTTGATCGCTGCAAATGATCGTCGCAGACCGCATGAGCAGATTCAAAAGATTCGAGAGTTGCGTCCTGACATGGTCGTCATGGCAGGCGGAACCGATGGCGGAACGGTGAAGCATGTCGTCCAAATTGCGGAACTTATTGCACCTGCAAAACCGAAACCTCGCTTCGGTAACAACTATCAAATGCCCGTCATCTTCGCTGGCAACAAAGACGCCGCAGATGAAATCACGAATACATTCGATGAGTCAGTGACCCTTTCAGTCATTGACAATGTTCGACCCACAATGGAGAACGAAAACCTCGCTCCTGCACGAGACAAAATTCACGACCTCTTCCTCGAACATGTGATGGCTCATGCTCCTGGGTACGAACGGCTAATGAAGTTGACCGACGCTCCCATTATGCCAACACCGGGGGCGGTCGGAGATATCCTCCAACAAATCGCCAAAGCTCGTGGAATCAATTGCGTCGGAGTCGACATTGGAGGAGCGACGACGGATGTCTTCAGTGTTTTCAAAGGTGAAGATTCTCAACCCGTGTTTAATCGTACAGTCAGTGCCAACCTAGGAATGAGTTACTCCATTTCGAATGTCTGCTCTGAAACCGGCATGGAGAATGTCCTCCGTTGGGTTGGGCAATCAATGGACGAACGCGAACTCAGAAACCGCGTCAAGAATAAGATGATTCGTCCCACGACGATCCCACAATCTTTGGAAGCTCTCGAATTCGAGCAGGCTGTCGCGAGAGAGGCACTTCGCTT
>JABJMI010000621.1 GCA_018659505.1 Planctomicrobium sp. | reverse complement strand
CGTTTTAACTTTCAAAAACGTAGTCCACGGATAAAAGTAGCAATGGGAATGATCAAGCTGCACTCAGAGTCTAGGTCCGTACGGCAGTTTGTAAACAAGTGCCCTGAGGAACGCCTGCGCCTCACCATTCATTGACAGCATGATACTCCCGCAAAGAATGAGTGCGACATAGATTGAAGCACTTGAACGTGCGCGAACAGAGACTAAGAGCAGCCAGAACCCAAGCATCGCTAGCCCAGTGATCGGCCAGGCGAGCCACTCATTTAGAATAAGATTGATCCGACCATTAAACGTATCAGGAGTGCTTGTAAGTGGAAACAGAAGGCGGATGATGAACACGGTCATGGAAATCGCAGCACTACCAAGTAGGTACCCGCTAACGAAAGTCGAGGACATGTCCGTGTGCTCTTTTCGTATTGCCCACACCACGACCGAAGAGACAATGGTGAAAGCGAGCAACCGGGCTTGCGATTGCCAGTTCTGCGGGTGGGAATAGCCTGTTGCTAAATACAATGTTGCCGCCATCAGAGAGACTAGAACAACGAAGCAGCGAATGAAATCCTCACGATGGTGATCGGGAAGTTTCGTGCCGACATTCGCATTGCTTGATTGTGATGACATCATTTCAAAAGTAAAATATGATGGTCTTGTCAGCGAACGCTTCAGATCAATTGCACTTGCTTGTTAGATCCGGCTAGCAACATTGGAGTTGCGATTCGGTTTCAAAACACTTCGAACAGAAAAACACATAGACGATCGCACTATCTGGCAAGTGTGCTTCGAGTATATCCAGTGAATCAATTTGACCGAGGAAGGTCATTCTTTCTCCGCAACACTCAGGTTTCCATTCAAGTTGAATCCATTCAGGGTCACCTCCAAGTTTTGTGGCAGGAGGTACGCCAACGGGGATTGTGAGAGGAACCAATCGAGTTTCTGGAAGAGTTCCCATCTTAAAGTACCTAACGATTAAGTTCACAGGGCACGCGACCCGGTGAGGTGGAGTTTTAACAACAACGAGTCTAAACAAAGCAGCAGACGTTGAAAACCCGCCAGATTAGCGGGCTTCGTGCTTGAAGAGTTCACGCCAAGCGGTGAATGAGTCAAAATGCTCCATGCCCAACATATGAAGTAATCGACAAGTATAACCCGGTTGGTGATGTTACTCATAGCGTTCAATCCCCGACAGGATTCGCCCCTCCGGTTCACGCAGTTGATGAAGTGTTGATCGACCTCCCCCAAAGAAAGAAGACTGCGATGTTTAGGACGTTCTTCGGACTCACGTTTGAAAGACGAACCAAGAAACCGAATCCAAGCGGCACAACCCCGAACTCAGAGAGTTCTCAGCGTCTGACATAAAGAGTCCCCACAAGAGAAGGAAAAACAAATTCCCTTCGACCTTGAAAAATAAAGGACCGCACCCCCAACCCTTACTTGACAAAAAAGGCCATAGAGATGTTATGCCGCCATTTCAGCGAACCTTGGCCAGTTCATACTCGTAGTGGGCCAGAGTTTCGCGTGCATACGAACGCTGCTGAAGTGCCTGTTCAAGTCTGTTTTTCTCATCCCATTTTGTTCTGCCATTCTCAGAGTAGAACAGCCATATGTTGTGGAGATACGCAACAAAACTTTGCACCTTTTCATCTACATCATTGCACTCGAACGGCGCAAATGGCAAATCTGTTAACTCGAAGTAGATTTCATCAATTCGCTTTCGCTCTCCTTCGGTGGAAGTGATAAAGGCAGCCTCATCAATATCGCCTTGAGATAAAGCGAGCAAGTGCGTCTCAATCACATTTAGAGCGGACGTTAATTCGCCAATTCGCGGCAACACTTCTGCGAACCAATCTTCCTTTGAAAGCGTCTTTGTCGCCACGAGCTCAGCAAGGAAATCGTAATTGCTACTCCAATCCACAATTACGTTGTCACCCACGTTCTCGCCGTCAAACCCAAGGGGCCTGAAATTTGGGTCGAGGGACTCGTTGATCCATATGCTGCGGCAAATGTGATTGCGACGCTTGTGGTCTTCAGCACTAGGATAAATAAACGTCCAGACAACATGTGCATCAGTGTCGCCCCATTGGCGTTCAATCAGATGGTTGCGATGGTATCGGCGCTTTTGCCCCTCGTTTGTTACTTGACGAACAATCGCTGCCACTTCTGCCTTGCTCATCGTGGCATTGAGAACCACCTCGATAGAATAGCGTTTCGCGGCTCCGTGGCTCGTGTCATCGGTCTTGAATGTGGTATAGCGATCGGCGGCCACAACTGGTGAGAGCAGGTCACGAAGGGCGCTAACTGAAGACAATTCGACTTGTTGCGACGTCGGCACGACGAACTTGAACCCCTTGCCTGTAGATTGTGCCGTGTCAGAAGTTACAACCTGCCAAAACACCTTCTTTGCGTCGGTGTCGCACAGACAAATCAAAACAGGCAACGAGTGATTCAGCCAGTATTCGGCGTGTTTCTTGTCGGTGCGGTAGACGTAGCCCTCCGCACATGTTTCGGATAGATAGCTGGCCCCGGACTTGAGCTGGACTGCCAATAATCGACCGCTCGCTTTTTCACCTTCGATTCGTTCGGCGTGAGCGTCGATTCCATAATCGCTTTCGGATTGTTCGCGAAAGGCGAAGTCTTGAGACTCGAACGCGGACATCGCGATCCCCATGCCTATCCGCTCTGTGCGATCAGTGTCTTGAGCCTTCAAGTGAGTTCAACTCCATGCGGCATAACGATTAAGTTCACAGGGTACGCGATCCAGCGAGTGCAATGTTTGAACAACAACAAGTCTAAACAAAGCAACAGACCTTGAAAACCCGACAGACCAGCGGGCTTCGTGCTTGAAGAGTTCACGCAATTGTGAGACATGCCACAGCGAGAATGAAGTTTGCGCCAGCGTGGAGGAAAATCGACGCGGTTAAGCTGCGACTGTAGATGTAAACCGAACCCAGCACGATTCCTCCGATAAACCCGACTGCCATGTGCAGCGGCGTGGCGAGGTGTACGCTGCCGAACAGCAAGGCCTGTAAGAAAATTCCAGCGACCGGACCAATTCGCTCGACCAGAAGACGACAGACACCGGAACGAAAGACCAACTCTTCGGCAATCGGCGCAACGATCACGAGAGACATGAATGGAATGATTCCAGTAACACTGAATCGGAGCCACCGCACCAACTCACTGACACCGGCTGGCCACAATGAATTCATGCTCGCGAAACCGACGACACATACAAAGAGAATCCCCAAGCACGTACCAACTGTTTGCACAGGCGAATAGAATCGAGAACTCGGAACACTCATGCCCGAATGCCAGTGCGAAAGGCGACCAACCACAATCGAAATCATCAAGGCAATTGGAAAGAGGCAGACAGCAACCCATGCTCGCGCTCGTATCAGAGAAACAGCTAGTGCTTCTTCGGGCACGCTGCAATGAGTTTGGTAAAGGAAAGTTCTGATGGGCGTACTCGATGAAGAGACCGCATACGGACCAAGTCTCCACAGGAGATCGACCATCGTCACTTCTCGCTGCGTCGATTCAGTGACGGTACGACCCTCAGCGTCTCGACGGGTCACAATCTTCGGTCGGTTCTCAACGTGAGTAGAGGCATCGAGGAAGACAAGATTAGGACCAATGATCACCACGACGAACGGAGCAATCGGAAGTAGCGTTCGGAAAATTGTAAGTCGCGGTGCGTCCATGTTCGTTTAATCTCCAGCGTAGGCAGATTGCAATTCTAGCGAAATTCATGACGTGGGATAAACAATTATTGGTTTTGAGTGAGCGAAGCGAACCCCGTCTTATCGTTCGCCGATAAGCGGCTCAACGTGTCCCTTCTCACTACATTTAGTTTTCATTTTCCCCACAGCGACCCGTTTAATGAAATCGCTCCTCCATTGTGGAGGGAAGGGACAAATTTGCAGAACCACCATCTTTCGGCTGGACCCGTTGAATTTCAATCATCCACGTTGAACGATTTCAGTGCAATTGAATGTAAAACTTTTCCGAATGTTCCGGATGTTGCCTATTTTCACAACCCTCAGCAATGATAAAGCCTGTTTTGACTGAAGTTTGTCTCAGGTAAGCTGTATTATTTAAGTGAATAGAAGGCACGAGGAAGCCAAAACTGATTTGCTCGGATGTTGAGCGATCCCCGAAAGATTCATTTGAACTTCGGGACAAAGTTTGGCAAAATGGAGGCGTGTAGGAATCAGGACGATTCTACTGGAACAATTGATTTTTACACCAATGAGGAGTTGAAGATGAGATTTTTGTTATGGGGAGTCGCGGCATTTGCCATGGCGTTCTCCACCGGAGGGACGGCACAAGCAAACTGGTTCTGCGGAACTGCTGGCTATCACCGCTGTCCCGTGACTGCCTGCCAACCAACCGCTTGTTACACCGCTTGCAAAGTGCAGCGAGAAACATGCTACCGCACTGTCTATGAAACAGTCTGCGAACCGGTTCAGGAAACCTGCAATCGAACCGTGTGCGAAACAGTTTACGACGACGTCCAGCAGACTTGCTATCGAGATGTTGTCGAACAACAAGTTCGCGAAGAACAGTATGAGGTTTCACGACCTGTCTACGAGACTGGCTATCAAGAACAAGAATACACAGTTCAGCGACCAGTTTGGGAAACGAACTATCGTCAGGAAAGTTATCAGGTTCGTCGTCCGGTTTGGGAAACTCAGAACCGCCAACGGACTCGCACCGTCATGCGTCAAGTGACGGAAACGGTCAATCGCCAAGTCACGCGAACTGTCATGAAGCAAGTGACAGAAACTGTGAATCAGGAACGCTGCTACACAGTCATGCGACCCGTCACAACTTACCGTACCGTTCAACGTGTTGTCCCACAGGTTGTAAATCAACAAGTCAGAACGCCGGGACCATGGATGATGGGTTGCCGACGCGGACCATTGTTTGGGGTTCCTTACTCATGGCCAGTTCGAGGACCGGGTTGCACAAAATGTGTGCAAAGAGTTTGCCCTCGAGTTGTCACCCAACAGGTTCCTTGTACGAGATACGTTCCACAAGTAGTCAAACAAGTCTGCCCAGTTCAGGTCTGCCGAATGGTCCCTCAACAAGTTGTTGAGAACTGCCCGATCCAGGTCTGCAAAATGGTTCCAGAACAAGTCGTTGAGAACTGTCCTGTTCGAGTTTGTCGCTGGGTTTGTGAAACAAAGACGCAACAGATTCCTGTCAGAACCTGCAAGATGGTTTGCGAAGTGAAAACCCGTCGCATCCCAACGCAAACTTGCAAAATGGTCACCGAAGTTAAAACTCGTAAAATCCCATTCTGCACCGTCAAGAAAGTTCCTTACACAACGACTCACAAAGTCGCACGACAAGTGACACGACAAGAGCCGTTCACTGTCACACGTATGGTCACCAAAGTCATTCCAAGACAGGTCGCTTACGAAGTCTGTAAGATGGTCCCCGTTCAAGAATGTATGACCGTTCAACCATGCGGTAGCTGCGGAGTCCCCACCGGACTCGGCGGATGTGCCACCGGCAACTGCGGAACCATTCAACACGACGCAGCGAAGCCAATTCCACAAGCTGACCCAACAATGTCGCAACCTGCCGTTCAAGAAGAAGCTGGACCAGCGACAGAACCAGTCATCCCAACCGGACCAGCAGCGTAATTGGTTGAGAGTCTAAGGTTGAGAGTTGAGAGCAAAAACGATTCATCGAGCAGCACACTTCATCGTGTGCTGCTCGATGATTGGCTCATTGAGAACTAAGCAATTAGCGACCAGACAAGAGTATTGTCTGGTCGCTTTTTTTAGTGAATTGTGTGGCAGCCCATTGGCTTCTCTCTGTGTCCTCCGTGTCTCCGTGTTTCAATTCTTTTCTTTGCAGCGTGCTTTGGTCAGCCTTTTTCTTGTGCTTCCAATT
>JABJMI010000732.1 GCA_018659505.1 Planctomicrobium sp. | reverse complement strand
CTGCAAAGCAGAGTCGAGCAACGGCGTGCATCATCGGCTCAGGTCCACAGCAATAGACTCCATCAGGGCGTTCGGCTTCAGGAAGATCAAACATCTGTTGGACCAAGTCCGTCACCAGTCCGTGATGACCTTCTGATCCGTCGTCGGTCGAGAGTTGAATATCAAGGTTAGGGAGTTCATCAAAGTCGGTCAGATCTGCTCGGGCGGCTTTCGATTGAGAGCCGTAACAGAGAGTTACTCTCTTAGCTGCCGGTTCCGATTGATAACGTGTTTCATCTCTGCCGTACTGACGTTGCTCTAAAGTCTCGCGAGCGACAGCTAAGAACGGCGTGTATCCAATACCGCCTCCCACGCAAAGTAGATGTTTGCCTTCGAAAACAGGAAAACCATTTCCGAGTGGTCCCCATAATTCGACAGGTTCGCCTTCGGACCAAGTGCTCATCAGACCAGTCATCTTGCCGATGACGTGATAAGCAAATTCGAAAGCAGTGGGAGAACCATTCGCGTCCACAACCGTATCGTAAAGGGCGAACGGACGTCCCAGAAGTGGATCGGTGCTTGAAGCAGCACGAATCATAAAGAACTGCCCTGGTTGAATCTTGGTGGCAATTTCTTGACCCGAGATCCTCACAGCGTAAGTCCCGCTCGCCAAGGATCTTTGCGAAAGAACTGTCGCTGATTCCTGAATCGCATCGCTCACCTGTCCTGGCAGGCATTCTTGAGTGATTGGAGATTCCATAAAGCGGTCCAAGCTTAGCTGATGAGTAGGGAATGGTGGTGAGGGGTCAATGTATCATTCCGATGACCGCATTTAGAGCGAGTCGGAACGGTATTCATAGAGATTCTAAATTTCTGGTTGCATCATTGCAGCGGGTTCACAACATCCCATGGTGAGTTTTGGCAACATTGATCGCAGTCTTAATTTTTTTCTTTGTTCAGCAAGGCACGAATTGAAAATCGAACGACATGTTGTAACTAATGACTATTCAATGAGTTGCGTGGTACTTGTCTTTAAGTTGGGCATCACGACCCCAAAAAGAGAAATCCCAGTTCGTTTGGGACTCGGAATTGCAGATAGTTTCTTTGGAATTCAATCAATGATTATTTGAATCTAACTGGTATCATTTCAGGCAAGCCCACTCATTGGGAATTCGAAGTACAGAGGTTAAGACTCTTATGAACTTACGCTGTATCGCTCAAACTGCTGCGATTTTAGGTCGTTTTGGCGAGAAGTGGGAACGCTCTCGCGGGTCGGTCGATGAACTCGCGATGACCGAGTTCGTCAAAAGTAGTCAGGTTCTATTTCGAATCTGGTCAAAACGAATTCAGGAGAACCGGACCGAACCAGAGAATCTACTTTCACTCTCTCAATTCGCCGAGGAAATACTCGTCTCTGAATTGCTAACTCGCACGATGGCTGCGGAGCTACTTGTTTTAGGGGAACGAACTCAACAAGAAGAGCCGACCAAAATTGCTTTCAAGTTCATGAAAGAGCACTATCGCTGTCGTGAGCAACTGTTTGAACTCATTGAGCAACGACGCGAGGGGATGTCCACTTTATTGAGATGTCAGCGACTCGCCCGGAAAATAGAACGGTGGTCTGACCTGCTGATCAGTCCCTTTGCCGATTCGGAATCTGCTGTTCACGCTTCATTTGAAGAAGAAAGATGTCTCGATTTCGGTGATCAGTGGTATCGAGAAAAGTGTTCTCCGGAAACCAGAGGGACTTTTCAAGTGCAGCTCGCAGCACTTTCGATCTCTATTCCGAGTCAGGAGATCACCGCCCAGATCACTCTTGAAGCACATACATCTCGCTCTCAAGCTGCGCTGAGTTTTGTTTCAGCGGAATCATCAATGAACAGCCAGGGATTTCAGGTGAGCCAATTGTGCAATCAGGTAGGCAACGGAGTAGAGTTATCAGCAACAGGACTACCAAATTCAAATTAACAACAATTTGCCACAGAGATCACTGAGAACACAGAGGTGACAAGTCAAGGAAACCCCTTCATTCTCGGCTTTTCCTCTGTGTTCTCTGAGCCCTCTGTGGCTGAAAAATCCCTCTGCTGATTCCGATTTTCATTGTCACTTCGTTCTGCTGAAGAGACGCATATTTTTTAATGAGAGAGTTCAAATAAGTCTCGTTACACCGAAGTATTTTCCGGGATTATGTATTTCCTTTTGACAGACATATAGACGCCGAGCAAGTCGACCGATAATAATAGAGTTTGAATTATTTCACTCACACAAATGGTTTCCAACCTTGCTTATGAATGGGGACCGCTTACGTGAGGTCTCAAGATCCGGGTGTTGGAATTGCAATGCCCATTCAATTTGCGTCCAGGCAAGCAGTCTCTAGGCAAATCGTGTCCGAGCAACCAGAAGTACTTGTTCTTGGTAAGGATCAGACATCCTTTTCCGCCGTATTAAGTGGCATGACGGAACAGTGTCGTTTTACGAATGTTTCTTCGCTGGCAGACGCTCTTAAGAGGATCAACGGCAATGATCCGCCAGAATATTGCCTACTCAGCGAGCCAAGTACCGGCTTGACCGATCTTGTGGATTCTCTCAGCTTGCTCTCGCAGATTCCGGACGCCATCCTCCAAATCAATCAGCATGAACAGATTCTGTGGGCAAACCGTGCCGCAGAAAAACTATTGAATACCGAATTCGGCGACGAAACACCCAAACTATTTGATGTATGGTCCGAGGCAACAATTGTAGGACCGGATTTCTGTCCGATTAACACCGTTCTTGCCCGTGCAAAGCAAGCAAAGACTACGATCCGGATTGACGACAAAACATTCTACGAGCTACTTGTTTCCCCCATTCCCGGCAGCGGTCCCGATGGCTCCAAACTCATGCTGGCAATCATCCGGGATATCTCAGAGGAAGTTCTACAGCAGCAAAAACTCGATGCAGTCCATCAAGCGGGTGTTGATCTGGGAGACCTGGATCGCGAAGACTTGCTGGACCTCTCGGAAAGCGAACGGATCGAACTTCTGAAGTCAAAACTTCTCCATTACACACAAGAATTGCTCGAATTTGAAACAGTCGAGATTCGCGTTTTCGACCACGATTCCAACAATCTCAAGCCTCTGCTTGATTTCGGAATGGACCCCACAGCCGCTGCTCGCGAATTGATCGCTGACTCGCGTGGGAACGGTGTCACAGGGTTCGTGGCAGCGACCGGTCGCAGCTATCTCTGCGAAGATACAACCAAAGATCCACTTTACCTTGAGGGTGTCGCAGGTGCGAAGAGTTCGTTGACTGTGCCTTTGATCCGACATGAAAAGATCTTAGGAACCTTCAATGTGGAAAGCCCAAACCCAAAAGCTTTCTCAGCGAGTGACATGAAGTTTCTGGAGCTCTTCTGCCGCGAAGTTGCCACGGCACTGAACCATCTCGATCTGCTGGCAATTGAACAAGTGGCATCAGTCGCTGAGAACACAAGAAAAATGTTGTTCGAAGTCTCCGATCCTGTTGATGACATCTTAAATGACACAACGTGGATCTATGAAAAATTTTGCACAGAAGACTCTGAGGTCTGTACGAGAATCCAGCACGTCTTGACGAAGACTCAGGAAATACGTGATCTCATTCGTGAAACCGGGAAATGTGCCGACTCGAATTTTGCAAACTCTTTACGCGCTTCGAAAACTCACCTTCATCTCTCTGGCAAAAGAATTCTGATTGTTGACGTCGATTCCGACGTCCGCAAAAGTGCTCACGCAATTCTCGAGCAATACGATATGGTCGTCGATGCCGTTCGTACCGCAGATGAAGCACTGCGGATGGTTCGCACATTCACCTATCATGCCGTCATCGCTGACAAGGCTCCGCCGGACATGAAGGGCTCCGCGATGTTCCGCTCACTTCGCGAAGTCCATGAGCATCTGCCGATCATGCTAATGACCGGCTTCGGCTACGACAGCGAACACACCCTCGTCAAATGCCGCGAAATGGGAATGAGAAAAACCCTCTACAAACCCTTCATCCTCGACCAACTGATTAAAGCGATTGATGAGGCTGTGACGACGAGATTGCCTGAGTGACGTGCTGCAACGAAAGCCTTTCATTTATTGTCGGCTTACTGAAACACTTCATGGCAAGCATCGCACGATTCGTTCGCGGCGTCGAACCATTTTCTGCCTTCGGTTTTGTCTTTGGCTCGGATCGCTTCTGCGAGCTTGACTGAGGCTGCGATGAAGGCGTCGGATTGTGCGTGCCAT
>JABJMI010000558.1 GCA_018659505.1 Planctomicrobium sp. | reverse complement strand
GTAAAGACAAACTACTGAAACCACCTTTTGCTGAAGCTCCTGAAGCAACTCCAAAAGGTCTCGCTGCCAAAATTCGAGCCCGAGAACTTGATATTCCTAATCGCTTGAAAGCCGTTCGTTACTTAGGCGATCTCGATTGCAGCCAGTTCCCAGAAGCGAAAGAAATGCTGATTCTTGCAATGCAAGAAGATCGCTGGGAAGAAGTTCGCTTTGCAGCGGCTAAAGCTCTTAGAGATATGCTCGCACGCAACAGTTGTGGACCGAACGGTGGTGCCGCAGGTCAGTGTCGTTCAGATGCGAACTGCAACCAAAGCACTTGGGATAAATGTGTTGCTGTTTGTAAAGACAAATTGTCTAAGAAAGACAGTAAAAATGGAAAGCGTGGTCGTAAAGACGAAGGTGTTGAAGATTGTCACTGCAAAAACTGCTGCGACGAAGACACTTTAAACGCAATTGCTAAAACTGCCTACGAAATGGACGATGCTGGCTGCCCAATTGAGCCTTCACTTCGTGTTCGAGAAATGGCTGTCGAAGCTATCTCAGCTTGTGGAATTCCTTGTCACTACAAGCCGTACTATGCAACAAGCGAAGAACCTGTTCCAGTCGAACCCGTGGAACCAGTTGATCCGGAAATGATCAAAGACACTCCAGAAGTCGAAGGTGATAAGCCAACACCAGCCCCGATGCCAGAAGTTGAAGTCGAAGTGAAAGAAGCAAAGCTTCCACCACTACCACGAGTCACAGAAACTCAGCCGACTGTCAAAACTGAAGTTGTCCCAACTCCAATCGATCAACTCGACAAGATTTGTATCGTATCTTGGAGAAACGGAGAGACTGTAAAACCAAGTGCGGAGTTCGAATCAGCCCACAAAGGTCGTCTTTATCACTTCGCAAATGCAGAGTGCAAAGCGAGCTTTGATGCTGCACCTGAAACTTTCGCAGTTGCTTACGGTGGATGTGACCCAGTTCACTACCTGAAAACTAAGCAACCACTCGTGGGACGTTTTCTTGCAGATTGCAATGGTCGTTTCTACTTGTTTGCATCGCACGAAAATCTTGAAGAGTTCAATGCTAATCCAGAAGTTTACACTCCTGGCAGCAAACGAACTGTTCGAGTTGCAAGTGCTCAAGAGTAATTTCGCTTGAGTCACTAAGGACTCGACTGAATTCTAAATCAGCTGTGAACAATATATTTGTTCACAGCTGATTTTTTTATTGAGTCGACTTATTGATGTCGCTTGTCTCTTGGCTTCTCTTTCTAGTACGTTTCTCTAAATAGTCCCATTCATTGTTGTATCTAAATCATTTTTCAATTGGGGCTGATCAATGGAATTGAGTTCATGTTTGATTACGAGAAGCTGGGTGCTTTCTATTTAGGTAAAGAGTATGACGTCGAGCAGTCCGAGCTACGTTCAGACTACGTCATGTACGATGCCAAAGACCTGACGACTCACGCTGTCATTGTTGGAATGACTGGAAGTGGCAAGACTGGTCTGGGAATCACACTTCTTGAAGAGGCAGCGATTGACGGAATTCCGTCGCTGATCATTGATCCAAAAGGAGATATGGGAAATCTGCTACTCAATTTCCCCAATCTGAAAGCGAAAGACTTCCTCCCTTGGGTCGAACAAGGTGATGCGGCACGCAAAGGGATGACCATCGACGAGTACGCAGCCGATAGAGCGGAACTTTGGAAAGACGGCTTACAAGAATGGGAGCAGAAACCAGATCGCATTCAGAAATTAAAAGATGCGGCAGAGGTCGCGATCTATACACCCGGAAGTGATTCTGGAATCCCGCTGACAATTTTGAAGTCACTGAATGCGCCCCCTCCACAGGTGATTCAAAGTTCAGATGCGATGCGTGAAAGAGTTTCAACAGCTGTATCAGGTCTTCTAACATTACTCGGAATCGACCCCGATCCTCTGAGAAGTCCTGAGCATATTCTTCTCTCGAATATTCTTGACTACGCCTGGCGCGAAGGGCGTGACCTCGATATGCCTGCTTTAATTGGAGAAATCCAGTCGCCTCCTTTTGAGAAAATTGGCATCATGGATCTGGAAACCATCTTTCCAGCTTCAAGTCGTCTGAAACTGGCGATGACTGTCAACAATGTTTTGGCATCACCTGCGTTTTCAACATGGACTCAAGGGGAACCGCTAAATATCCAAAAACTCCTTTATACAGACGAGGGAAAACCTCGATTGGCCGTTATTTCTATCGCTCATCTCAATGATCAAGAACGAATGTTCTTTGTCACTTTGTTGTTAAATGAAGTCGTCTCCTGGATGAGAACTCAAACAGGGACTTCCAGTTTAAGAGCCTTGCTCTATATGGACGAAGTCTTCGGCTATCTGCCACCGACTGCAAATCCCCCCTCGAAAATCCCGTTGTTAACTTTGCTGAAGCAAGCTCGTGCATATGGCTTAGGGCTTATTCTGGCGACCCAGAATCCCGTCGATCTCGATTACAAAGCCTTATCCAATGCCGGGACATGGTTTTTAGGACGCCTTCAAACTGAACGAGACAAACTGCGTGTCCTCGATGGCCTCGAAGGGGCATCAACGACCGCAGGGGTTCGGTTCGATCGCAAACGAGTTGAGAAAATCCTCTCCGCGGTCGGAAGCCGAGTATTCATGATGAATAACATTCATGAATCTCAGCCAGTTATTTTCCACACACGCTGGGTATTGTCTTATCTTAGCGGTCCAATGACGCGCGAACAAATTTCAACCCTAATGCAGCCTTTAAAACAGTTGCGACTTGAACAGGGACATCAGCCACATTCATTCCGACCAGAACTGAATGCGAATGAGCAACAAACACTCGAACTTCCTGAAGAGAACTCACAATTCATTCCAGTGTTACCAGAAGGAATAGAACAAAAATTTGTAGCGATCTCTCGTTCCACACCTCGAGAAGCAGTGATCCTTTACCGACCATCAGTAACCGGAAACGGAGTGTTGCACTTCGTTGATGCCAAGTCATCTGTCGATATTTGGCAGGACCAGTGCTTCATGCTGGAATTCGCTGAGGACTCCGATGTGGGACGCGATCCCTGGGCAGATGCCGAGAAGGTTGAACAAGATCATTTCTCGTTGGAGAGTCAGCCATTCTCTCGAGCGCACTATGCCGGAATCCCGAAGGAATGCACAAAGAAAACATCTTGGAGAAGTTGGAACTCCAGCTTGAAAAACTTTCTTTACCGTGAACAACGACTGACCCTCAGCACCTGTTCTGCTTTGAAAAAATATTCACACCCCGATGATCGAGAAGGGGATTTCCTGGCAGAGATTCGACAAGCCGCACGGGAACGTCGAGACTTGGAAGTGACAAAGCTTCGCAAGAAATACGAATCAAAATTTGAAACACTCAGTGATAGAACACGTAAAGCAGAAGCACGTGTTGCAAAAGAAAGAGAACAAGCGAATTCAGCGACAGTCTCTGCCGCAGTTTCGATCGGGACATCGATTCTCGGTGCTCTCTTTGGTCGAAAAAAGTTGAGTTCTGCGAATGTTTCCCGAGCCGGTTCAAGTATGCGATCCGCCTCACGTGCAGCAGATCAGCGGAGCGACATTCAACGTGCAGAAGCGGAAGTTGAAGAACTTCAACAAGACGTAAAAGATTTGGAAGCAGAATTAGAAGAGGCGCTGAAAGAGATCACCGAAAGCTACTCTGACGACAGAGTTCAAATTGAACCTTACGAGATTAAACCGCGAAAGAGCGATATCGAAATTGATTCGCTATTGCTAGTTTGGTTGCCATATCAGATTGATGATAATGGAATTGTAGAGCCTGCTTTTGATGAATAACCGACTTCATCATATTCATGGAATCGGAAAAAAGTATTAGTGAATTAGGTCAATGATAGGTTCGTTGCGACCGAATCAGTGACTTCCGGGAGAGTGGGTTCACTGACTTGAATGCAATTTCTACCATTTCTTTTAGCTGCGTAGAGCGCCTCGTCAGCCCGGCGGATGAGATCATCAGAATTCTCTTTGGTCCTCAGTTCTGCCACGCCGACACTCACAGTCAACTTCAGTTTTTGCTCCATGAACTCACACTCAGTCATCCCTACAAACTTTCGGAATTCTTCGGCAAGTTTAGATGCTTCTTTGAGTGAAACGCTCGGAACTGCAATCGCAAATTCTTCTCCTCCAAATCTCGCGACACATCCGATGCCCGAGAAAAAAGCAGCGGCAGTCCTTGAGACTGTTTTCAATGCTGCGTCTCCTGCTTGGTGTCCCCATTTATCATTGAACTTCTTAAAGAAATCGATGTCAATCAGAATGAGACTCAGCGGGTTTCGATTCGGAATAAATTCGTGTACCGCTTCCCGCAGTGCATTATCAAGAGCTTGACGATTTGCGAGCCCTGTCAGGCTATCTGTCATCGCTGCACGTCGATATTGAGTGATTAATTTTTCCTGAATGCCAATATCTTTTTTGATCAACTGGCTCAAACCGACAGAGGACGCTAGACCAATCAATCCACTCACCATCCAGATAGGGCGAAATGAATAATCCATTTCTGGCATCCAGCCTACTAGCAGCAAGCACAAGCTCAGCCAGGCACTTACTGCAACAAAGATCATGCGGGATGTTGTTTCACGCATTGAATTAGTCGACCACTTGTTAAAATACTTAATTTACAAATCATATCGCCTTTGAGTCTTACAGATCATGAGATCTGTAACGTCCTCGAATATGGATTCCATACGATTAACTCTAGCTCACAAATCACGATAAGGAGGCTGTGAGACTTGTTTCTTTTCCACATTCGCTCCATAAAATCGGCACAATACGGAATGTTCTTTTATTCAGTATACACCTGTTATCAATGTTTCGCCCGAAATTTTCGTTCAAGGGAATGTTATGGCAAGTCAGTTCATCGAGTGATACAATCGAACGATGTGTTTGCAATCAAATTAAGATTTTGTGGTCACGAACTCTTCACCACTTAAAGTTTTCGCTGACCACAACAATTCAGAATTACATGTCGTTTCCCACAACAGTTTAGGTATGTCTAAAACATCCAATAACAAGAGTTCGACAGCAGGGAGTGCCAGCTGCAACCGAAGAGAGTTTCTTGAAAACAGCGCTCGTAACGCAGCAGGTCTTGCAGCGGGAACTCTGAGTCTAGGAGCGACTCGTTCACCGAACGAGCGTTTACAGATTGGTGTGATCGGGCTTGGGTCGCAAGGGCTGGAATTGGCGAAGTCGGTTGCGAGAAATCACAATGCAGATGTCATTGCAATTTGTGATGTCGACGTGCGAATTCTGGCGACTGCGCAACACGAACTTGGGGCTCTTCAAAAACATTCACCAGTGATCATTCCTGACTATGAAGCGTTAGTCAATCGGTCAGATGTCGATGCTGTTATCGTATCGACGCCCGACCATTGGCATTCAAGAATGGCGAGCGACACATTGCAGGCAAAGAAAGATCTCTTTCTTGAAACTCCTATTGCCCATTCAATCGCTGAAGGTCAGAAAATTGCTGAGCTTGCTTCTCAGTCTCGGTCAATTGTTCAGGTGGGACTTCCTCAAAGAAGCGGAACACACTTTCAATCAGCGGTCAAACTGATTCGGTCGGGCTACATTGGGGAAGTCCACCTTGCCAAAGCGTGGGCGTCACATCGGCGGAAATCAATTGGTCGCTGCGCGACATCTAAACCACCGGTTGGAGTCGACTATACTCGCTGGCTAGGTCCTGCCCCCACCAGAAATTTTCAGGCGAATCGATTTCATCAAACCTGGTCCTGGTTCTGGGACTACGGCTCCGGCGAACTCGGTCTGTGGGGCGTGCAACAATTGGATGTCATTCGCTGGGCGCTCAATCTGGGACTTCCTTCTAAAGTCTTCGCCAAAGGAGGAAAACACAGCTTTAAGGATGATCGAGAAACGCCTGACACTTTGACTGTGCATTATGACTATCCAGAAGTTGAAGTCGTCTGGGAACATCGTCAGTGGTCGAATCGGGGCATCGAAGGGCGTTCATCAGGAGTTGCCTTCTATGGAGATTCAGGCACTCTGATCATCGACCGCAGCGGATGGAAAGTCTACGACCATACAGAAGAACGATTTTGCGATGCCAGTGAAATCAAGCAGACACAAGTCTCAAACTTCCTGAATGCTGTGCGTGATCGAACTGAACCCGTTGTTGGCATGGCTGAGGGACAGGCGAGTTCAATCATGTGTCACCTAGGAAATATGGCATTCCAGCAAGGTCGAGAACTTGTATTCAACGCACAGACTCATACGTTTTCGTAAAGTACGATGACTCCTTAAAGTCAATTCAAAAGTCTTGGTGAATGATGGTGTGAGGATGCCAAAGCAAAAATTG
>JABJMI010000746.1 GCA_018659505.1 Planctomicrobium sp. | reverse complement strand
CCTCCGTCCGTGAACCTGGGTGAACTATCCAAACTACGACCCTAACACTGGTACCACACCGGGGGGCTGGACAGACTCACAAGACAAGCGACTATTGATACGTTAATATACGGACGATTACCTGAACGCAAAAATATAGCTGTTGAATCATTTAAGATATTCTCCAAGGATTATGAATGAATAGTGATCAGAAACTTTCCAGTGGCGACCAAGAGCGAGCAGAACGACTGGTCGAGATTTGTCAGCGAATTCGCGAACAAGTCGGTCGCATTGTTGTTGGACAAGACGAAGTCATCGAACAATTGCTGATCGCGATTCTTGCTCGGGGGCATTGCCTTTTAGAAGGCGTACCTGGGTTAGCGAAGACGTTGATGGTCCGCTCGCTGGCCGAAACGATGAACCTGACATTTCATCGAATTCAGTTCACTCCAGATTTAATGCCAGCGGACATCACCGGCACGGACATTATCCAGGAGAACAAACAGACAGGTCATCGTGATCTTGTTTTCGAAAAAGGCCCGATCTTCACACAAATGCTACTCGCGGATGAGATCAACCGGACACCTCCGAAGACGCAAGCGGCACTCTTGGAAGCGATGCAGGAACACGAAGTAACAGTCGGCGGCACAACTTACAGTCTCGAAGAACCTTTCTTTGTACTAGCAACTCAGAACCCGATTGAGCAGGAAGGAACCTACCCCTTACCCGAAGCGCAGCGAGACCGGTTCCTCTTTAATGTCGTTGTTGATTATCCTGACCGCGATCAGGAGAGCGAAATCATTGATCGCACCACGTCTACTCTCAACAGCAAGATTGAACCTGTCGTGACCGGTGAAGAAATCATCGAATGCCAGGGAACCGTCCGACTTGTTCCACTCCCGGAACATGTCAAGCATTTCGTTTTGGATCTTGTCCGTTCTGCACGACCAAAAGATCCTTCGACAGCGAGCTGGGTGCGAGAGCTCATCGACTGGGGACCAGGACCTCGTGCTTCTCAGCAATTAGTCTTGGCTGCCAAGGCAAGAGCTTTACTACAAGGGCGGCATCATGTCACTCTTGATGATGTAACAGCACTCGCACTGCCTGTATTACGACACCGCATCGTACCGACTTTCAATGCAGAAGCTGAGGGTGTCAGTGTCGATGACTTAGTGCGTAGATTACTAAAAGAAGTTCCCGCCGCACAAAAACAGCTTCTTTAGAATGTCCCACCATTTCCCCCGGTGGATCACCGGGGGCTAAGTGAATTATCCTCGCAATCCTGCCTGCATCGTTTTTCATGCCTCATATTTCAGACGTCCTTTCTGCTCAAGATCTCAGCAAATTCACGAACCTGCAAGTCATGGCAAAGCAGGTCGTGGAAGGTTTCTGCAATGGTCTGCACCGTTCGCCGCATAAAGGATTCAGTGTCGAATTCAAAGAACATCGCTCATACGTGCATGGAGACGATGTTCGCACTATCGATTGGAAACTCTTTGGCAAGACGGACAAACTCTTCATTCGAGAGTATGAAGAAGAGACCAATCTTCGCTGCACGATCTTGCTCGATTCCAGTGGTTCGATGAAGTACAGCGGATCGCGAAGTCGAGGAGTAACCAAACATCAATATGCCGTACGAACAGCTGCGTGCCTGTCTCATTTAATGTTGCAGCAGCAAGACAGCGTAGGTTTGGTGACCTTCGATAAGAAAGTTCGTCGGTACATTCCTCCGCGAGCGAGACCGAAGCATCTTCAGGCGATCATCACCGAACTCGCTAAGCAGAAACCAGAATTCGAAACCGAACTTGGTCATGTCTTCCACCAGATGGTTGCCAAGATTCAACGTCGAGGCTTGCTAGTCATCTTTTCGGACTTGTTTGGAGATGTTGAACAGCTCATGAAATCGCTGGCACATTTCCGTCATGCAAATCATGAAATCATCATCTTTCAAATTTGGGATCCAGACGAACTCGATTTCCCGTTTAGGCAATGGACACAATTTGCTTCTCTGGAAACTGCAAACAACAAACATTTAGTTGACCCCGCACAAATCCGTAGAGCCTATCTTGAAAAGCTCGACGACTACCGGACGCAACTGACGAAGGGTTGCCACCGTCACAAAATCAGTCTCGTTCCAATGACGACAGATCAACCGTATGCGGACACATTGGCGTCATATCTGGCATTGAGGAGGAAATCGAAATGACCTACCTCAATCAAGGTCTTATCTTTGGTGCTGCGGCATTTGCGATTCCGCTGATCATTCATATTCTCAATCGAAGTCGGTTTAAGACAGTCGAATGGGGAGCGATGCACCTGCTCGACTCCGTCATTAAAGTCAATCACAAACGATTTCGCATCGATCAATTGATTCTCTTATTGGTTCGCTGCGCGATTCCGATATTGTTGGCATTTTGTCTGGCACGACCAGTGTTGACGGGAGCTCAAGCCCTCTAAGGGGATACTCCTGTTTCGTTAGTGATCCTTCTCGACAACAGCTACTCAATGGAAACACTTGAAGGGAGCAATTCTCGATTTGAGAGTGCTGTTTCTGCCGCTGCGGAGCTTATCGAATCGTCACCTCGTGGGACAGATTTCTCGATCGTCTTCACGGGTGAGAAGCCATCAACTCTCTTCGAGCAACCGATCTTTGACGCAGATGCAGTGGTGCGAAAATTGAAGGCGACACAAGCCGGCTTTGGAGCCAGCGACATGTCAGCCGCTCTCAATGAAGCATTGGCGATTAGCACGGGAATGTCACATCCACGGCGGGAAATTATTGTCCTCAGCGATTTTCAGTCAGCGGATTGGACGAAAGGAAAGACTTCACCGTCGGATGTCATCCAAGAGCAGCTATCCAGTATCGAACTCCCCCCTGCCCTGACATTCATTCAGATTGGGAAACCTTTGACGGCAAATGTTTCAATTGATTCACTCGACTACCCAAGCCGAGTCTTAGGAATCGGTCAGCGACTCGATATCCGCGCGAACGTCCGTAATCATGGCAGCGAAAACATCGATACTCTTCGAATCGTCCTGAAGATTGATGGACAAGAAGAAAGCGTCTCGCAGGTAGGACTTGCAGGCAACAGTTCTTCGCAGGCACTCTTCCCAGTGACGTTTACAACTGCGGGGTCTCATGTTGTCGAATTTGAAGTCATGGCGAATGACGACCTCAAAACCGACAACAAACTTTCAGCGGCGTTCTCTGTCTGGGAAAGCTTGCCTGTGCTTCTTGTCGACGGTGCTCCAAGTCAAGAACCGCTACAGAGCGAAACCGATTTCCTTGCCGTAGCACTCACGCCATTCACCTTTGGTCGTCTCACACTCGCTGATTTAATTGAAAGTAAAACCGTCACAACGAATGAACTGAAGGCGGAAACTCTTGAAGCAATGAAGGTCGTCGTTCTGGCGAATGTCGATAAGCTGAATGATCAACAATTAGATGCTTTGAAAACATTCGTTGAGACCGGTGGAGCACTCTTCATTTGTGCGGGGAACAAAGTCGACTTGAACTGGTCGCGCGAGAAATTCTTTGCGAATGGAAATGGACTGTTGCCCTTTCCATATCTCACATTGAAAGGAAACCAGGACGGCAGCGAGAGTTCTCAAGTTGTCGCCCAGCATTTCGAACACCCTGCACTCGACTATTTCAACAACACTCAAAACGGCGACCTTTCTTCAGCAGAAATTCAACGCTGGTATACACTGGAAGAACCATCCAACTTAGAGATCAATAAATCTTCCGATGACGATGAAACCCCAGATGCTGCACCCGTTGTCATTGCCAGACTCTCGACTGGCGATCCACTGCTCGTCGAAAAATCATTCGGTAACGGTGTGGTTCTACAATTCGCTACCACTTGCGATGCTGAGTGGAACGATCTGCCAATGAAACCGATTTATGTTCCACTCATGCAACAACTGGTCACTTATCTCGCCTCAAGAAATATCCCGCCGCAAAACATTCCATCCGGGACACCCGCTATCGCCTTACTAAGCAGTGAGGAAACGACCGAGACACTCTCAGTCACAACTCCTGAAGCAACAACCCAACTCGCCCAAACTTATGTGCAAGGTCGTCTGAATTATGCTCAGTTCGAACAGACTCTGCGACCGGGCGTGTACAGAATGTCTTTGCCCAGTGAACAAGCATTTCATTTTGTTTCTTCAACTTCAAGAGACGAATCGATCCCCGGAACCATCGAGACTGCGAAGCTTAAAGATGTTGCAGAGTCAGCCGGTGCAACGATGCTTGAATCGGCTCGGGAATACCTGAAACAAGATCGCTTGCGGCGAAATGGTCGCGAGATATGGAAATATGTACTCGCTGGATTATTGACGCTGATGTTCCTCGAACTCGTCCTTCAGCAACGCTTTTCGAGGGTGAGAATATGACAAGTCTAAGATTTGTGGGTGACCTCCCGCTGTGGTGGGGATTATTACTGTCATTGATCGTCTGCGGGATGTCGTGGCGCTATTACTCGCGAGAAAGCTTCGATCTCCCGCGACATATGAAGTGGTTCCTCCCGCTGCTGCGATCAACTGCATTTTTCCTCGGTATCATGATGCTCACCAGTCCGGTGCTACATCATCGAAAAACAATCGGTGAGTTGGGTAAAGTGCAAATCTTCCTCGATCAGTCAAAGAGCATGAGCCTCAATGACAGGCATCTCTCCGCTGCCAGAAAACTTAAAATCGCCGAAGAACTCGGTTGGATTTCAAAAGAAAGCGTGAACACCGGTCTGTCTGAGCTTGCCTCGCGACTCTCCCGAACTCAATCAGAATTTGAACAACAGTTATCGAATTTCATTACTTCACTGACAGAGCAACCGAATTCAACCGAGGAAGATCAGCAAACAGGGTTGACTGCCGAACAGACCTCTCAGTTGAAAGACGTTATCTCAAAGTTCAATGAACAGTTTGGAGTCATCCAGAAAGAGTTACCCGTTCCATACGGGAAACAGTTTAAAGTCGATGTTCTGGAACCTTTCACCGCTTTCGAAAAGAAAGAGAACCTGATGACCCAATCAATTGAGGAACTCAGTGCTCTCTCTCAGAACGTCACTGCCATCAAGGAACGACTTCTTGAAGAATTCCAATCAACTCTGGCTGCCAATTCAGGTTCAGGAGCCGACTCCCCAACTTCAGCGATTACTCAATTCGATGTCACCTCCCGTTGGCGACGAGCGGAAATAGCCATCGCTGAATCACCGACGAAAGTTCTGCAAGAACTTCAGAAGTATCACGATGTTGAGATTTTCTCGCTACAAGGTGAAGCCGCTACAATTCTGAATTTTGAAGATGCTTCCAACGAAAACCAGCAACAAAGCTCGTCACCAGAAATCTCCTACACAATGGAGACAAATTTAAGTTCTGGTATCGTGGCAAATCAGAAAATTGATGAAAGCAAAGAAGGCAGCGAGCAAGCTAAATCTGCTCAGAAAGCGATTGTGATCATCAGCGATGGCAATCATAATTCAGGCTCGTCTCCAATCCAAATGGCGAGAGTCCTCGGACAACAGAATACGCAAATTTATGGCGTTGCCATGGGAGCAGAAACTCCGGCAGCCGATATTGCTTTGATCGGTATTGAAGCGCCTGACACTGTTTTTAAAACCGACAGAATCCGTGGAGCGATCACTTTACGAGACTCAATGCCCGCGGGAATGCCGTTTATCGCGCAGATTAGTCATGAAGACAAAGTGCTCTGGCAAGCAGAGTTGATCTCACAAAATGTTGCTGAGCGTCGAGTTGAGTTTGAATTCTCGGTCGCAGAACTGATCGAGGAAGATTCCATACTCTCTACAGATGATGTTGAACAACTCGTTCGACAACTCAAATTGACTGCCGCTGTCGTCCCTTTAAGTAACGAATCTGAAACTGAAAACAACTTCCGTGAACTTCACTTGGGAGTTATCACTGAAAGCCATCGCATTCTCATTCTTGATGGGCGTTCTCGTTGGGAAACACGTTACCTCAGAAATGTTTTTGAACGTGATGAGCAATGGACGGTGAATACGATTATCGCAGGTCTCGGGACTGATGAAGTTCAACTTCCACGGGGCGAACAAGCGGATCAATTCCCAGTCAGTCGAGACGATTTATTCGAGTACGATCTGATTGTCTTCGGAGAAATTCAACGCGACCTCTTTCAAGAACAAGAACTACTTTGGCTCAAAGAATTTGTAGAACTCCGCGGTGGTGGGATCATCTTCATTGACGGTCAACGTCGAACTTTGCAAACCTATCTCGATTCAGAAATTGAAAGTCTAATCCCAGTCGAGTGGAGCGACAAAACCTTTGCATCTCTGCCGACTCAACTTCAACTCACCGACATCGGAGCCGCAGAAACGGCACTTCGCCTGCAAGTCGACAAACAGGAGAACAGCGAGTTCTGGACGCAACTCCCCGCTCCGCACACAGTGATTCCGGTGGAAGCCTTGGCAGGTGCTGAAGTTCTCGCTGAAGCAGTGATTGAAGAGAACCAGTACCCAGCAATGGTCTCACGACGTTTCGGTGCAGGACGAGTTTTGTATCTTGCTTTTGATGAAAGTTGGCGGTGGCGTTATAAGACAGCGGATTTATGGCATCAACGTATCTGGAATCAAATCGCTCGCTATGTCATCCCTCGTCCATTTTCAGTGAGTGACGAATTCGTTTCGCTCGATACTGGTCAAGTTCGTTATCAAGCAGGAGCCACAGTTGGTATTCGTGCTCGCTTGCTAGGTGTGGATGGTAAACCGGTCTCGGATGCGAATGCAGAAGCACTGCTTTGGAAAGACGGACAAATCGTTGGCAATGTTCATCTTACAAAAGATGTTGAAATTCCCGGTCTCTATCGCGGTACGTCGACTTCGCTTCCTGCTGGCGAATACGAAGTTTCCATGCGAGCGTCCGGCTTCAGCGATTCTGCTTTCAAGGCGAGGAGCCAGTTCATTGTCGAAGCTAATGAAACCGACGAACTGGCACAGACATCCGCGAACTATGAACTCCTAGAACAAATGTCAGAAGTGAGTGGCGGAACCTTCCTCAGAGAGGAAGAGATCAGCCGTCTCCCAGAATTACTCAGCCCACTTAGTCACGGACGCGTCATTGAATCTGAAACAATTCTCTGGCAAAGTTACTGGTGGTTTGCGATGATCATTGCGTTACTGACTTTAGAGTGGATCTTGCGTAAGCGCGTCGGGCTTCTTTAAACAATTTGATATCATTCGTTCAATCCTGAATTTGGGATCATACTATGAGCGTTCATCTAGCTCCTGTCGTCGCTAAAAAGTTAGAACAATTCCGACGCCGGCGGTTCATGTTGATCCTCGCTCGGGGGCTTTGTTCGGGCGTTATCACATTCCTGATTTGCTTTGCCATTGTCTCTGCCATCGACTGGTACTGGTTGCTGGATGATCAGGTTCGCTGGTATCTCAGTGGTGCTGCTTACATATGTGTTGCAATAGCGGTATGGGTCACCTGTCTACGGCGCATGATTCATCTGCCAGCGATGGAAGAGATCGCGACCCAGATGGAAATGACCGAACCTGAACTGCGAGAGAATCTGCTCTCCGCGGTCGAACTTGCTACTGATGATGAAGCGGCACTCAACGATTCGCCGGTATTTCGAAGTCTCTTGCAAGGCAAAGTTGCGGAGCAAATGACGCAAGTCCGAGTTCGCAAATTGCTACCAATGAAGTTGGTAGCAAAGTGGATGCTGGCTGCCGTTGCGCTCTTTGCCGTTGCTGCGTTTTTACTGACAGCCAAGGATCCTCGCTTCCGACAGTTAGCAACCCGAGCGATTCTCCCAGGGGCGAATCTCGCGAGAGTTTCTCGAATTCATGTTGAGGTTCTTGCACCATCTCCTCAATCACAGATGATCGCTGAGGATGAAACAGTTGCCGTGTCGGTCGCTGTCAGTGGAGGCAATGTGAACGAAGTCATTCTCGAATCATTCACCGAGAAAGACGGAACCGTACAGCGAACGATGCTCGGTCAAACCGATTCAGAGTACATAGCCAATCTGCATGTCGGGAATGAGTCCGTTGAATACCGAATTCTCGCAGGCGATGCGGTTACAGAACGCTTTCGACTCGAAGCAAAACCCCGCCCACATGTCGTAGCCTTCCAGAAAACATTCGCCTTCCCTGAATACGCTCAACTCTCAGACAAGAAAGTGACTGAGAATCACGGAGATTTACTCGCTCTCATAGGGACAGAAGTCGAACTGGTCATGGAACTTGACCAAGATGTTTCAGAGGCAGAATTGCAAATTGATTTAGACGACTCGGAAGAACTTCAACGAATCCCACTCACTCAATTAGAGACGAAAGAGCACCAAGGAAAGGCACCGCTTTGGTCCGCGACTGTCCCTGTCGAGAAGTCTGCGATTTATAAGGTCCATCTTGTCTCCAAGGAGACAGGTTTTCAAAACGTCTTTACTCCCCGCTACGAAATTCGACCGGAAGCTGACTTGATCCCTAAAGCAGGTTTTGTTGACCAGCAGGAATCAACTCTTCTGTTGCCGCCCAGTGACATCCTTTCTTTGAAGGGTATTGCCGAAGACGACTTACCGCTTGTTGAACTTGAGCAGCAGTTCTCAATCAATGGACAGGACTGGGAATCACTCTCACTGAAGACAGAAGCAGGCGAAGAAACAGAAGGTCGCCAACTGACCGCTGCCTGGCAGTGGGATCTTCTCAATCTCAAGTTGAAAGCAGGAGATCAGGTTCTGACCAAACT
>JABJMI010000135.1 GCA_018659505.1 Planctomicrobium sp. | reverse complement strand
TGCAATAGAAACAACGAATATTGCAACGATCAGTGACGCTGATCCGCAAGTTGTTATGCAGGCGACCAAATGTATCAACAAGTGTGAGAGGATTCGCAGTCTTCATAGGAATTACAGATTTGCTTGCTGTTGATTCGCGAGACGATCTAAATTATCCCATGAATAGAGTCCAGTGTGATGACCATCGGACCACTTGATTTTCAAGGCGTAGTTACCGCTAAAGCCGACTTCAGTTGGCACAATGTCTTCTGAAACAGTGTTAGGATCGAGTGTCCTTTCTCCAGTAAACTCATTGACGCACGCGGCACATGGACACTCGCAACGAAGATATTTGAAAGGGTAATGGGTCGTTTTTTCGTCAGTCCAGACGATTTCAAAGTGACCTTTCTCTTTGATTGCTCGAATATTTTGCGGCGCATTCGCCATCTGTGCTGATCCTTAACCTGTTATGTTACGAAAACTGCGGGCAATAGGAGGAAAGCGACGACAGAATCATTCCCCTCATGTGTTGCGGTGCTACCCGTTCATTGACCATTGACCGAAACACGGTTACGTTTTCAATTGGAGTGACAGCTAACTGAAACAAGTTTGTACAGTTTCGCTGCGATAATTCTACGTTATCGTTCTCCAAATAGCACGACATTGCCCATAATAACTTAGCTAATCATATGTATCGTCGACTCGGACAAACAGTGACTCGCTTCCCAATTTTTACGATTGGTGCGTGGATCGCTGTCGTTGTACTGGTCATTGCGTCATCTCCAGAAACAATCGGAATCTGGCAAGAAGGCGAACTGGCTTTTCTACCTGAAGAATCGGTGAGCAGCCAAGCGAACCGTTTATTTCGCGAGGCATTCCCGCCGACAGACGGAGCACGTTTCGGAGATGAATCGGTCGGCTCTTCGGTGCAACGCGATCCACTCGGCAGTAATGTCGTCGTCGTACTTTATCGCGTGAACCGCCCTGAAGGGCTTTCGGATCAAGACCTGGATTTTATCCGCCAACAATTGGTTCCCGGATTGGAGGAGATTCGTGACTCATCACCATTGGGTTATCAAGCGGACACTGATACGAATTTCTCAGAGATCCCAGCTTTGGATCGTGTCGGGACAACGATTTCAACACCTGACGATAAAAGAATCGGCTCGCTATTAACGAGTCCCGATGAGAAAGCAACGCTCATTGTTCTCGAATTGAAAACAGAGTTCCTGGATCGTCAGAATGGATTGATCGTAGATCGGGTGGAGAATTTTTTGAAATCTCCAGAGTTGCTTCGTAGCAAACCGATTGGCTTAGCGCTGGCAATTAGTGGATCGGCAACAGTTGGTCGTGACATTTTACGAGCAGAAAGCGATAGTGCCAAACGCACAGAACTGATGACAAAATTCCTGGTCATCACTTTATTGCTGTTGATCTATCGCGCTCCCTTACTGGCACTCGTCCCACTGATCACTGTGGGACTTTCGGTAGAATTTACACTGGCTTTGCTTACTCATTTAGCGAACCAGGGAGTGATCGGGCTTTTCAATGGATTGGAAATCTATGTCACGGTCGTCGTTTACGGGGCAGGTGTCGATTATTGCCTGTTTTTAATTGCTCGATATAAAGAAGAACTCGACGAAGGGCGCTCTTTTTCAGAAGCGATTTCTCGATCAGTCCATAAGGTTGGAGCAGCACTCGCCACGAGTGCTGGAACAAGTATTTTCGGCATCGGGATGATGGCGTTTGCCGAATTTGGCAAGTTCCGTCAGGCTGGAATCGCGATTTCAATTGGTCTTTTCGTAGCAGTTTGCTTCTCTGTCACTTTTACACCCGCGATGCTATTGCTGCTCAAGAACATCGCTTTCTGGCCGAACATACCATCCGAAAAGCCTAAAGGAGACGATGGTTGGCTTCCGGTTGCTACGGTCTGGAAGAAAATTAGTGAACAAAAATGGTTAGAAAGTTTCTGGAGCCTCACCGCCAACTTGTTAAGAAAGTTTCCTGGAGCCATTTTTCTGGGAACAGTTCTCATGATGCTTCCTTTGGCAATTTATGGGTTTGTCAAGCAGAGTGACTTGAGCTACGGGTTGTTGACCGATCTTCCTCAAGACGTCACAAGCGTTGAAGGCGCCAAAGCGATTAAAGAACATTACCCAGAGGGTATTACAGGACCGACGACTATTCTGATTCAATTCGATCACGATGTACTCACCCAAAAATACGAAGGCGATGATCTCGCAGACGCTTCAACTTCCGAACGTCTCAGTAAAGAGATGACGGCATCGATTGAGGATTCCTTAAAACGCTTTAATAACCTTGAGTTTCGAGTAGTCGACATCCGGAATCAAACTTACCCATTGGGTATGAATGAGAAACCTCAGCAATACCTCGATTCGTTAACGAAAGTTGCACAACGTGTAGCAAAACGTAATTTTCAACGAAAAACCTATAACAGCACTCAAGGACCGTTAAGTGGTCAAGTGATGCGGATTGATTTTGTCTTTAACACCGATCCCTTTGATAGAATTTCGATTAACAAGCTGCAAAAAATCGAAGAAATTGTGAAGGCATCGATCCCGGACGATCTGCAAGATTCTGCTCAACTCTTCACGCTCGGACCAACATCGGGGATTCGTGATCTTAAACAATCAACGGATCGAGACCGCTTCAAAATCGACGTCCTCGTCATCATTGCTGTCTATCTGATGTTAGTTGCATTACTAAGACACCCATCGATCTGTGCCTATTTGATCCTAACCGTCGTCTTCAGTTATTTAGTCTCATTAGGCATGACCTTTGTTGTTTTCACATTGCGAGACCCAGAGAACTTCACCGGAATTGACTGGAAGGTTCCGATCTATCTCTTCACGATTTTGATTGCGATGGGAGAAGACTACAACATCTTGCTAATGTCTCGAGTCTTCGAAGAACAAAAGAAAAACGGTCCCGTAGACGGGATCTTAATCGCATTAAAGAAAACCGGCGGCATCATCTCCAGTTGTGGTCTGATTATGGCGGGAATCTTTGCGACTTTAATGAGCGGAACTTTATTAGGCATGGTCCAACTCGGTTTCGCCCTC
>JABJMI010000697.1 GCA_018659505.1 Planctomicrobium sp. | reverse complement strand
GTTTACAAGTCGATTCGAGTTCTTGCCTGACTTCACGAGCCACTGCGTCTGCCAGCCCTGCTAAAATTGTTTGAATCCCTTTACCTCGACCGGGAATAATACTGATAACAAACTGAATTCCCAGCAACCAACCAATCTCTTCCGCCTGTTGTCGCAATGGGCGAGAGTCACTCGAAGTTAACTCGTCATGACCATGTCCAATCTGTTTCACGATGGCAGCCGTATCGGAGTATGCCGGATAAAGAAAACTTGCTTCTCCCCGGTATCCAAGAATCGGATCGAATGCAGCGGGACCAATAGGGATCACCATATCCGCTTCGATGATTGTATTCGCAAAGTAGATCCTCTCCCCTGCTGCCGTTGAAGCGAGATAGCCATAGTTCTCTTCATCCGTAGGGTCGTGTCGTTGAAGTTGTATTTTCTCTTGAATCTCTTTCGGTAACAGCGATCTTGGATTTAGGGCAGTCGAGGATTGCCAAGTCCCAGGTTGAAGGATGAGAACATCTTCAGGGAGTACTCCCGCTGATGATAGTTCCTTCCAGAGCAACGCAATGACGGCATCTGCCCGAGGGGTTTGATCGTCTAGAGCCAAGACGATCTTATCACCTGCGACACAAGCCTGGCTTAGCCTTGGGAATTCAAGCGGTTCATTAAAACTGTTCCTGAGAGCCGTTGCGATGTCTGTCACATTTGCTTGAGGCTGATAATGAGCAAGAACCTGCTTCGCAAGGACTTCCCCTTTTAGAAGACCATTTGAGCCATAAGGAATTTCTAAAGTTAAAATTTCATCAGACATATGTTGCCGCACGAATGTTCATGTATCACTTGTTTAATATTGAAGCGACACAAACTAAGACAACACCTCCCAATGAGCAAGCAACTGCAATCGCGGTCTATGTGACCGCAATCAGAAAGAGAGTCTCGAACAGACCGCTGGTCGAGGGACTAGGGAATGAGTGGCAAGGGAGAAAACGTGTCAGAGCTTACTTTTACATCAAGTTTCTGAAATTCTAGCTCCGAAATTAGTAATCGAAGATGTACGCCCAGGGATGGAATATCATTTTGAAAACTGTAATCCACGAAAGTTGACATCTAAATTATTTAATTAGTGGTGAACTACCTAATCCTTGGCTCGCAGACTCTTTGAAAATGTAGCGAGGTAATTTCATGGATTTGAACAACGAATTTGCATTCTCAAGCATTAGCTCATCAATCGCTGCCTGGGCGGATTGACCAGCCTTTAACCGAACAAGCATTCGGTCTAGATTGCCGACTTGTCGAGTCGAACTCCAGATAGACTTTCCGTCCTTTTGATAGCTGAAATCGATCAGAATAAATTTCCGTGTGACTGTTTCTGAAACCGAGCGATCTCCGATCTTGGACAGAACGACAGTCCCTTCCGATTTTGGAGTGATTTTCACATCCAGTGAGATTGCTGAAGTTTGTGCGACCTTAGTTTCTGCAGTCTCTAAACTTTGTGTAAGAGCATTAACCACATCTGCCTCCAGTGGTAATGCAGTCGCTCCTGAAGGGACTTGGACATTCAAACTAACTACATCACCCGGTTTGAGAATCGCAAGCTTTGCCAAACGGTCTTGCGAGATATTAGCAGCGATCGAAGAATCTGGAACTTCGACGCTGTGGACTACAGCACGTTCGCCGAAAATGGCTGCGAAGGTGAATTGATCATTGATCTGATTTTGTGGGAGGGCGATCTCTTTCGAAGTGTAACTCCACACAATTGCTTGCAGCGGTCGATTCAAGAGTTGTGTGCCGTTAAGTAAGAGGTTATCTGTTCCAGTCCATGCTAAAGTGGTTGTGAGAACCGGGACTGGGATCTCTTCGATCGTCGCCCCACTATTCATATCGATAATGCGAACGGTTTTGTTTGCTTTCGAGTCTGTTGCCACAGCGAGGAACTCTCCGCTGGGATGATATGCAAGAGCAGTAATCTTCCCCTCGAAATCGACTTTCCCAAGACCTTCTCCAGTTTGACTATTAAATACTGCAATTCCCTTGGCTCCGAGAATGCCACCTTGGATCACACAAAGATGTTTCCCACCTGGAGAGACTGCGAAATTGACGGCTTCTTCATATTTCCAGGCAGGCTCCAGGCTGGGGAGTTTCCAAACGACAAGTTTGTAGTTCTCGTTCAATGTTGCAACGTGATTGGCATCAACGAAATCAACACGCTTCAGCTCTCGATGGTTCTTATCACCTTCTGAGCCGAATGGGCGCCAGCCAACTAAATGTTTCCCATCATTTTCAACTGCGAAAGCATCAAGTCTTCCATTGGTTCGATGTTCTTCAAGCAGGGCAAGCTTTCCATCAGGAGAGATCGCTTGAAGTTGACCAGAAAAGGGGACTGTCAGCTTTGCGATTTCAGAACCTGTGCCATCGTAGGCGATGATTTCAGATTCTTTGGCGAGCGGCTGCGGTTTTTCGAGAACCAATCCACGGCTGGCATAGATTTCTCTTGCCTGTTCGTAACCAGTAATCTTCGGATCACTCAGGTCTTCATCAATTCCGGCACGGATGGCGACAATGGGTTGCGAGCCTCTCGAAATTGCAATGTCTCTTAAAATGCCTTTCGAATTGACCTTTATTGGACCATTGAAAATCCCAGTTTCTAATTGGTCGGCTTCCGCTGTCCATTGTTGCACTGGCGTCGCGATAGAAGCTCGATTTAGATCAGTAGGTGTCAGTGGAGGCATTTTCGCGTCGCTAGCAATTCCCCCAGCGGCTGCTGAAGCTGCACCTGCTAATAATGATTCTTCAGTGAACTTCGTCTGCTCGAGTTGTGGTTCTCCATCTTCCAAAATTACTGAAAGAAGCCAGTTCGGTCCCATAACTTTCCTTGATGGAACTAAGTCAACACCGTCATGCTTGTCGAAGCTATAAACAATCTGTTCCACTCCAGCGTCAATAATACCCCTGGAATATGCCAACCAGCGGTTTCCACCAGGAATGGGTTGCAGGGTGTGAGACTTATAAGCCGGATCGAGTTGGTCTTTGAGTTTAGGTTCAATTTCGAAATCGGCAGCAACTGTTCCGGGTTCCAGATCCCAGACAATGACTCTTGAATATTTTCGTGAAGGCTGCGAATAGATATCGACGCCATATGTGATACAGAGTTGTTTCCCATCGAGCGAAAACCCAAGTGATTCGAGTTCATTCACACGAACTTTTCCTGCTGGAGAGATCGAACCTACGACTTTCCCCGTGAGCACTTCGTAGATGTCGACTCTCTTTTCAAGAAATTCACCATCGACAGCGAGGTATTTCCCATTCGGACTAAAGCAATGACCATAGTCAGGGTTAAACTTGTCATCAGCTGTGACATATTGGAGCAGTTTTCCGCTTGGTAATTCCCAAACCTTAAAGCCTCTTTGAATCGTCGATAGGGCAACGAGGCGATCATTCCAAATTGCGATGGAACCAATTTGAAAGCGTTCCTCGTCCGAGAGTTGCAGCATCCCTAAAGATTTCTTTCCCTGAATATCAAAAACTTCGATCTCTTTTGCGACTGAAGTGCATAGCGCCAGATAAGTTCCATCGGGGGCTAAAGCTGCCAATGCACTCGAATTGCCTGCGGGCGTTTCACCTGATTTCCGTCCAGAGGTGACATCGAAAATCTCATACTTCGTTTTCGAAGATGATCCAGTTCGAACAGCAACAAATGGACTGGCAGTTGTTGGGAAGACGATTCCGGAACCTCGGAGAGAATCCTTAGGAATGTTGACTCTTACCTCCTTGCCTGGTTCGAATTGAATTGAACTTTCTAAAGCATCAGCTTTGATTGACCAATTCGTAGAACGACTAAATGTTAGCAGATCAG
>JABJMI010000376.1 GCA_018659505.1 Planctomicrobium sp. | reverse complement strand
CGGCGGAAACTTCTCGGCATCACCGATCTATACCAACGGCTTGCTCTACTTCTTCAGCGAAGAAGGCGTCACTAAAATCGTCGATCCTCACGCTTCGAAAACAAGACTCGTCAAAGCCAACCGTATAGACGGAACAATTAAAGCGACTCCCGCAGTCATTGATTCTGATTTACTCATCCGAACAGACAAAGCACTGTATCGCATCGGGGAAGTCGAGTAGAACTCTTCACGATCAGTTTAATTTTTGAATGTTCGTTTAGCTGCACACATTTTGTGTGCAACCGCTACTTGTCCGTCCATTCTGTATCTCCATTGCGGTTAAGCAAAAAATTCGCTTAGACTTCGCAGATGCACAAGACACAACGAGCACCATGGCGGGAACGTCTTTATGTCATCATCTTTGAAGCCGACACGCGCGCCGGACAATGGTTCGACATTGCATTGTTAGTCGCCATTCTTTTGAGTGTCGGTGTGGTTGCGATTGAGACTGTTGAAGATTACCAACTTCGCTACGGCGATCTGCTAAATCGAATCGAATGGTTCTTCACAGTTCTCTTTACGATTGAATATGTTCTGCGTCTGATTGCAGTCCGTCGCCCCTTGAATTACGCATTCAGTTTTTATGGCATCATCGACTTGATTTCGATCCTTCCTACGTATCTGTCACCTGCGTATGGAAGCGCTCGATCATTTGCAGTCGTACGTTCATTTCGCTTGTTGCGAGTCTTCCGAATTATGAAACTGATCCACATGACGAGTGAATCAGAAGACCTTGCTAGTGCGATCTGGCGTGCGCGATCTAAAGTGATTGTGTTTTTGATGGTCGTGTTAATTACCGTGACGATTGCAGGCACAGCTATGTACGAAATTGAACGCCTTGCCCAACCAGAAGAGACTCAATTCACATCGATTCCGCAATCTGTCTATTGGGCAGTCGTTACCATGACAACCGTTGGGTACGGAGATATCGTCCCTCAAACAACACCAGGAAAATTTGTTTCAGCTCTGCTAATACTTGTTGGTTATAGCTTAATCATTGTACCAACTGGATTTGTCTCAGCAGAATTTTCAGATGGAAAAAAGAAGGCTGAAATCTCGAATCAAGCCTGTCCCTATTGCATGGCAGAAGGACACTTGAAAGACGCCGAATTCTGCCGAAAATGCGGCAAACCTCTATGATATTTTTGTATTCATCCTCTTAGATCGAGTACAATAATTCTATAATGAATGAGAGCCCAGTACAAAGAATACGATAAGGAAAAATCATGAACGATGACGACGAAATTCGCATAGTTTATTCTGCTGAAAATCTCGTTATTGCGGAGCATATGCGATCTGTTCTGGCAAACGCCGGTATAACGGCGAATGTACCAGAGGCAACATCGCAAGTATTCATTGGGGAAGTACGTGCACAACTCACTACTCCGGGGATTTGGGTCCATAGCCAAGATTCTTCCAAGGCAAAAGCTTTAATAGATCAAGAGGTCGCTAAACTTTGTGAGCAGAGAAATTTGCGAACCGATTGGATCTGTGCGGATTGTGGTGAAGAGAATAGCCCCGAGTTTGCTGTCTGCTGGTCGTGTCAAAGTGAATATGAAACGAAAGTTGAATGACAGTTTTAGAAGCGATTAAATATTGGGTCGAGAACTACAAAGACAAGCAATTTAAATTACGTGTTGCCGGATCGATCGCCAGTTTCATCGGCTCGTTGCCCGTCTTGTTCCTAACATACTGGTGTGTCTGGTTCGTGCTGTCGTTCGCGTTTCATCTCTCTGGTGTCAGTCTGTTCGTGGGAACAATGATTATCATTGTTCTTTTATTTGTCGCCTACCTGACTGCGAACTATGAAGAGTTAGAGAATCTAAAATTCGGAGATCCCCAACAATCACGACGTGTTCGACAATTCGCGAGAGCAACAGGGAGAGGCTATATGTCTGTCTTTGCCAATCAAGAAACATTCCATTCCTTCGTGAAGATTCTTTCGGTCTCCATACTGGCTGGTCCCGCTTTAGTGATGACAGGAGTTCGTCTCGCGAGGGCAGCGATAGACTTGATAATTCTTGAGCCTGAGTTTGTCGCACCGATTCTCATCAAGCTTGCCAAAGCGGGCAAAAGAATTCCAATGGAAAAATTAGCCGCTGAACTGAGAGATCGACCGCTTGCCGATCTCATTGATCAAATGGCGTTGATAGACGGAGTCGTCGTGAGGACCGAAGGTGCTTCTGGGATGTATCTGACAGAAGATCTACAGTCGACTCTCGCTTCGCAAAGAGATAAGCGGAGATAATCCCCCATACAAGCACGCAGCGCAAGCAAGTGGATCAACTGCCCAAGCAGACTCGCTCGCGCATCGTGCTGCTAGACTATTTCTTTTCCAGTGCCTTAGAGAAATGGTCAATGGATTGAGCAGACGCACCTGCACAGAAGAGACGGTGTTGAAATTGACGAATCACGGCTCTCAGTTGCGATTCATTCGGATCCAGGATTCTCACTCTGATCTATCTCGTAGTCGTCCATGGCGTCTGCAATCGCGTAAAAGTTTTTCGAACTACGGCATCGTGGTATTGAGAACCAATAGTCTCCGAGTTGTGCAACGACAATTCGTGTTTGATACTCACGACCATCGTAACCCTCGGCTGCTACGTCAACAGCCATGAAACCTTCTCCGTAGTAGGTGCTTAGCATTTCAAATTGAAGTGCAGCTACTTCTTTGTCCTCTGAATTGAACTGTTTCGTCAGGATAACGCGACTAGGTTTCTTGTAGTTGATCCCCTTTTGGGTTTCACGAAGTTCGTAAAATGTGAAGGAGTCATCACCGTCTTTGAATTCAGTCACGTGCAGGCATTCAGCAAATTTCTGAAGAGTATCGATAGGACCATCGCAAACTCCGAGAAGCAAATGTTGTACAAAGTGCTTTGGAGAATCTGTGGCAACACCCCGAAAAAATACTTTGGCAGCCTCCGCCGGGCTGGCTGCTCCTTTGCGATGAAACTCAAATGGTGCAAGGTGCGGAACCGCATCAGTTGTTTGCGAGTTGACGTTGTTAGCAAACACCGAGAAGAAAGCTGCTGCAACGAGTGTGCAGGCAATCGTGAATGTACATTTTCTCATGGTCATGGTCTTCGTCTACCTGTTGCTAAAAACAAAATTTGAAACGCTCCTCCCATTCACATACGTCAATCAATAATTTCATTGAGTATAAGCAGAATTTTTATCTGAGTCATATCACGCTTCGAAGCATTCGCGTCCTCTTTAGAAAGTTCATTCATGACCGTGTTGATTTCTTTTCTAATGAGTTGAGCGTCTATTTTTTTTGGTTCTTTCGCTGACTTTGTTTTTTTGGTTTGGGATATCAACCATTCTGAGAGAGGTTCTGAAACCCCCAGACCTAGATGTTCAGCCGTCGCGTAATAGCCCCAGAATTTGGCCAGTACACGTTCAGAAAGAGGGCTCCCGTCGAAAGGTTCGTATTTCGCTCGAAGTCGGTTGCTTAATCGGGTTGCGAGTTCCTGCTTGGGAGCAGGGAGTTTTGAAATGTCCATCTTTTGCAGGAGATAGTCTGTGAATTGATCGCCATGAATCGATAACAGCCCGACCTTTTTACCCCAATCATCACTGTCTTGTTCAAAGAGTAAAGCATGGTGCATTTCGAGATACTCGGTCGTCGTTAACGGAGAAACGCGCGTCGACCAGTTTCCCGTGACAGGAATAGTTTTGCTAACGACGCCTTTCTCTCGACTAATCTCATAGATGAAAATCCCATTGGCTGATGAACTGGCAATGAGCTGTTTTCCATCAGGAGACAATACTAAATCGGAGACATCCGAAACTGTCTTTGATTTCCAAAGTTCTTTTTCTGATTCACGATCAAATGCGCGAACATGGAAATCAGTCGAACCAGCGAAGACTATCGACGCATCCGCAGAGAACTCCACGGCCAGCATCCAGACATCTGGAACTTTCAGTGTTTGAATCGTTTCCAAACTGTTCAACGACCAAACACGAACCGTTCCATCGTAACTTGCTGAAGCAAGATATTTGCCAGATCGATCTAGCGCAAGATGAAGAACATCCTCTTCATGCCCTTTCAGGACAGCAACTTCCTTGAGCTTCTCCACATCCCAAACACGGATCGTCTGATCCCTGCTGGATGAATATGCGGTCTTCCCATCGGAACTCACGAGAACCGATGTGACTTGTGCGGTATGCCCTTTTAACTCTGTAATCGCGCCAGTGAAGAGGTCTCTCACATAAATAAGTGTGTCATCTCCGCCAGTGATTAAAGTTTTACCATCTGGTGAGAGGGCAACTCCATGGACATCATCTTGGTGGTCGAGAAACTCAGAGGCTCGCTTCCAATCTTTTACGGACCAGAACTTCGTATAATTGTCACCACCGCCTGAGATCAGCCGCCCCGTGTTTTCATCGAAAGCAAGATCGAAAACCCATTCATCATGACCTTTCCAACGAGTGATGTACTTCTCATCTGGAATACTCCAAATGAGGATTTCGCCTTGCCCGGTCCCAATGGCTAGGAGCGTCCCTGCTTTGTTTACAGCTATCGTTCGTACAGAAGCGGTCAAAACAGGCACAGGTTTTTCTTGCATCGACCGAAGTCCGGTCGCGACAGGATCGATTTGGGACTGAGGTTCGTACTTTGATTTTCCTTTTGCTGTAACAGTTTTACCGGAAGAAGCAACGTCCGGAATTTTGGCTACTTGACTCTCCTTGCTTGGTAAAGTCTTTGCAGTAGGAGCGTTGTCTTTATCCTGAGCGATAGCTCCACAACTAAAGATTAAGAGAAACGAACAGCAGGCGAGCGATTTACAAATCATGAAAGACTCATGGTCAAAAATAGTAATGAAAGAATCTTTATCGTATCGATATCGATACGATGCCGCGAGAAAAAACTCATCCTTCACGAGATGTTTTACAGGAATCTTACATCGCAAAATTGAATGAGAGTTGAGCCTTCCGCTTCATCCTTCCAATGATCAGATGTTAGGTTGAGGTTGTCTTCGAGATATTGGAAGGAATTTAAGATGCTTGGTCCTGTCCAGTATCGTGGAATCAGCGTTTAGAGTTGTGAAAACGTACATCACAGGCAAGACAAGCATTGGAAATGCTTCTAACCGGGAGGCCATTGCAGAGCCCGTTTTCCCAAAAGGTGAAAATGGAGATGGTCCACCGATTGACCTCCTTCTTCCCCAGTATTGGCAACTGTGCGGAAGCCGTTGCTAAGTTCGAATTCCTCTGCCAGTTTTCTCACGACTAACAGTAAATGCCCAAGAAGTTCTTGATCTTCCGCTTCAATGGCAGCGAGTGAAGCGATTTCCTTTTTGGGGATGATCAATAGATGGACCGGTGCTTGCGGTTGTACATCTTTGAACGCCAGACAAAGTTCATCTTCGTACACGATATCAGCAGGGATTTCGCGATCAATAATTTTCTTGAAGATCGTTTTCTCAGACAAGTCTCTCTCCGGTGAAGTGAAGGATGTAGGTGAGTGTTTGGAATGTTCGATTGGATCACTCCCAACAGAAAAGAACTGACCAACATGTTCACAGAACGCTTAAAACTCAGAATATGAGTTCGCCAATGATCTGTTTCAGAGTGTAGAACCAAGACGACTGACATCACAGTCATTGTTGTGTGAAATCGGTGATTGGAGAAATTCCATTTTTCACGGGAATTTCCGATCGAGTGGAAGTAGTTCATGAAAGGGATGAAACAAGTCGTTCCACAGTTTACGATTCATTCTCACTTAATACGCATCGTTATTGACACCAATTATGTCAAATGAATCATACCTCAGCTTCAAAGCTTCCTGAATCACCTCCGAGCTCGAATTTCGACATCGAAAGACTGTTATGAAATTGTCCAACCTGAAGTTTGCTTACCTTTGCATCATGTTATGGTGCGGACTTACGTGCTCACTTGGTTGGTCGCAAGAGATCTCAGAACAGGAACTACAGCAGATTGAACACTCTTCTGTGAAGGTCTGGACCGGATGGCTGGGACCTAATCGCAATGGCTGGGTTGATGGATTCAAACCTCCGGGTGAGTGGCCGCAGACGTTAGACCAATCGTGGAAGGTTGAAGTTGGCACCGGGTACGGAACTCCGTTGGTGGTCAATGATCGGATCTATCAACATGCTCGCCAAGGTGAAAATGAAGTCTTGCGGTGCCTCGATTTGTCGAGCGGAGAAACGATTTGGAGTAAGTCGGTCACTACTCCATTTAAGATCGGCGGCGGTGGGCAAAAGCACGGCAAAGGTCCGAAGTCGAATCCATATTATGTCGACGAAAAAGTATTCACTCTCGGAATAACAGGTGTATTAAGTGCTTGGGATGCTCAATTTGGAGAGTTGCTGTGGCGACGGGATGAGTCCAAAACATTCGGTACGAATCAACCATATTGGGGAGTCTCCACATCACCGGTCGCCACCGAGCAGGCGTTGTTTGTCCACTTCGGAAATGATGAATCCGGTGCTTTACACGCCGTCAATCTGGATAAGGGTGAAGACATCTGGACACAAGGAGGTGATGGAACCTCGTATTCTTCTCCGCTGTTAATTGAAATTCAAGGTGAGAAGCAACTCGTCGAATGGAATCATCGGGCGCTTGTCGGGGTGAATCCAGAAACTGGCGAGCTGTTGTGGGAGTTTCCATT
>JABJMI010000745.1 GCA_018659505.1 Planctomicrobium sp. | reverse complement strand
CTGAAGATGGCGATGGTGTCGCTGCCAACGGAATATGACCTTCACCTGCAAAAAGTCCTGAAGTCGAATCGAGCCCGACCCAACCGGCACCGGGCAGAAAAACTTCCGTCCAGGCGTGCAAATCTGTGAAGTCGACAGTCGTTCCTTCGGGGCCTTCCAATGGTTTCTGATCCGGGACTAACTGGATTAAGTATCCGGAAACAAACCTCGCTGCTAACCCAAAATGACGGAGCATGTTGACTTGTAACCACGCTGAGTCGCGACAACTTCCAGATCGTTTCGTAAGTGATTCTTCGGGAGTTTGAACTCCGGGTTCCATGCAAATGAGATACTTGATGTCGTTCTGAATTTTTGCATTCAGGTCGTAAAGAAACGAGACTGGGCGGCGCGGCGAGACATCAATCGTCTCGGCATATTTTTGAATTGCATCTCCGGGGGTGGCGACCGTCAAATAGGGTTTGAGTTCCTCTTTGAACCCCGGTTCGTACTCAAAGGGAAACTCTTCGGCGTAATCTTCAATGAAAAAGTCGAACGGATTAATCACCGTCATTTCTGCGATGAGATCGACAGCGACGTGAAAGACGTTTGTCTTCTCGGGAAAGACAAGCCTCGCCTGGAAATTTCCAGGCGGGTCTTGTTGCCAGTTAATGAAGTGGTCTTCGGGTTTGACTGTTAGCGAGTATCCACGAATCGGAGTGCAGCAATGTGCAGCCGGACGAAGGCGAATCGTCTGCGGTCCCAATGAGACCGGTCGTTCGTACTCGTAGCGTGTTTCGTGGTGGAGCGCAACGCGAATAGGCATATGATGTCTAAATTCTTATTAAGACTGGATTAATTGTCGAACTGTTGTCGTTGCAATTGCGTCTGAAATGCAGACGTTGGCTGCCGCATTGCGAAAAAGTCTTCATGAATAGCGGCACCAAATTCACTAAGACGCTGCTGTCTGGAATCAATAAACTCATGCAGACCAGTTGCGACAACGGAGTCGACCTGGCTATAGGCTAACTCTGATCGCAATTGCCCCATGAGACGTTCCGATTGATTTTGAAAGCTTCCAGTTTGTGTCCCCGAAATCGCGTTCAAAGAATCACACGCATTCGGAATGCAATAATGAATCGCTCGCGGGAATCTTCTGTCGAGGACAAGAAACTCGATGATTCTTTCAACAGTGATTCCATGATATCGTCGACGATAGCTTTGAAATCCACTGACGGAACGGAGGACATCTGCCCATTGCATATCGTCCGTTGGCGAACCGACATACGTTGTATCAGGCAAGAGCGTGAAATACTTAACGTCCAACAAACGAGACGTCTTGTCAGCACGTTCCAACAAACGTCCTAAGTTGGCAAAATTCCAACCAATACCATGGGACATCGTTGCATCGGCGATTCCGTTGAAGAGATGGCTGCTTTCTTTGACGTCTCGCAAAAAATCCGATGGCGAATCAAGAGTGTGAAATGTCGACTCTGTCGCCTTCACCATGTGATAGAACGAGTTCAACTTCTCCCACATTTCCGAAGAAATCGATTCACGAATTGAACGACAATTTTCTCGAGCAGCACGTAAAGAGGAAGGGATTAAGGAACTCAGCTCTTAGTCGAGTGTCGAGGAGCACGAAATGTCCCATTTGGATGAAGACAAAAACAAGAATCATGGAGAACTCCAAGCGGAATGGGGGTGAATTCGACACGCCATATATCAATGACAGCACCACATTCAAGCTCACATCAACCAATTAATTGAGAGAAAATTTTCGCACTGTATGAGACTCTTTTGATCGAACGCCACACACAAAGTTACCGCGTCATTCGCGTATGACATTCGGGCGAACAGCGACGAGATAGTTCGCAAAGAAAAAACCAGTCCCAAATACATTATCGTTACTCATCTCGCTGAGAACGCAGCAAACCAGCGGAGGATTCAAAGTAGCGTTTCTGTCGAGATGTTTTTTCTTCGCTGGAAGCTTGTTCAGCTTGGAGATCACGCAAGTTTGCCTGACAAATACGGCAGCCGATCACCTGTGTGTGGAAGAGAATGTAATCTTCCTCGTCCGAGTCAGCGACTCCCAGCACGTAGGTTCCTAAAGTTTCTCTACTCAGGCAGCTAAGCTGTCGGCGTCGCCAAATTTCCCCCAGAGTATGACCTCCACCGTCACGACGCCGCAGAAGTAATGCGGCACGGTGTTGCAATTCGCGGCTCTGACGGAGTTCCTTCTCCACCTGTGCGGATCGTTCTGTGGGGAGCATTTCGTCCAGGAAAGCGAGTAGTTCCTGATCAGTTGGTTGTAGAGTATCCATTGAAAATACCAAACGATTTCTGTTTCTGGGTCGTCAGAATGTTGCGACTCAAATTCTTGCAATGTAGCATGGTGGTCATCAAGGAGGCCGTCGTCAATGATGTTTCTCGAAGACGACAGTCAACCTGTTCCCAAAACATTGAAATCATGAGAGAAGAAACACGGTTTCTTTCAACCTGATAAGGGTCACAGCCTGATGCTGTATCGCAAGTTTCGGAATGATGATCCACCACATCTGTTCGAATTGTGTCGACGTGCGGAAATGGGTCGCGGCGCCGCTCGTCCAGATTCAATTCATGCTTTTGAAGTCGCCGTCTACAGTCTCCCCTATTTCGATCCTGAAGGGTTGATCATCGCTGAGGACGATGGGAAAGTTGTTGGCTTTGTTCATGCAGGCTTTGGTTTCTCGGAAGACTTAAACTCACTCGATTATTCCCAAGGAGTCATATGTTGGCTGGTGGTCAGCGCAGATCAACATCGTTCTGGAATTGGAAAAGAACTGATTCAGCGAGCTGAGCAATACCTGCTTGATCGGGGAGCGAAAACGCTTCAGGCTGGGCAGTCACGATATTGTGATCCCTTCTACTTCGGTCTATACGGCGGAGCTCGATGCTCAGGATTCCTGAAGTCAGACGAAAAAGCCGAACCCTTCCTACTCAGTGTTGGTTATGAACCCGTTGATGAGACAGACGTCTTCCAGCGTGACCTGACAAACACACGTGATCCAATGAATATCAAATTAATGAATATTCGCAGGAAAACAGAGCTCGTTGTTGCTGAGCAACCAGACGAAGCAACAAAGTGGTGGCTGACACACTTTGGAAATATTGAATCAATGTATTTCTCGTTAGTAGAGAAATCCTCGAAAACACGAATCGCATCGCTGACCATACTTGGCCTCGATCATTTTATTGGTCGCTGGGGCGAAAGAGTTATTGGGCTGGTTGATGTGCAGGTCATTCCCAGCCATCGGGGGCAAGGTTACGGAACAACCTTAGTTGTCGAATCTTTAAGACGCCTCAAATCCGACTTTATCACACGTGCTGAGGTTCATGTCTCAAAGCAACACGCTAGCGCGTTGAAGGCAATCGGCACAGCCGGGTTCAAGCAGATTGATACTGCGATCGTTTATCGAAAAGCGATTCCCGAAGTGAATTAGCAAGCAGCAGAGTTATGAGAGCTTGACCGGTGCGTATGTATCTTCTTCCCCTGCAGTGTGGGATTTCTGAACGTACAAAATGATGCGGTTGTCTCTAAGATTCGGTCGAAGTTTTTTATTGAAGACAACAATGCCATCATGAATTGATTCATCGGAGTCGAGATCAGTCACCTCGACTCCGAGAGACTCAATTTCGGTGATCGACTGTCGACCTGTCATGTCTGTAAAAGCATTCCCGATTTGAACAACTCTGCCATCGTTGCCCTGAAAACCTAATCCGACCGCGGCTAAGGCTCCGATGATTCCGCCGTTTGTTCCACCTAAGCCTTCTAAATGAATCTCAGATTCGTCCGCTAATGCTAAAGCATCGGCTTGCGTGACCAACTCAAACTGGCAACGGTATCCGAATTGAACAATTTGTTGACCAACTTTATCGAAAGGGCAAACACAAAGTCCGGGGTCGCTCCCTTTGATGAACCAGCGCTTCATCTTCTCACGAATTTTGTGAATCAGGATGACAATCCTGTCTTCATCAAGCGGAATTTCTTCGCGGTCTTGAAGTAAAATTGAAGCTGAACCATTTTTACTGGTACAGGGAACTCTTGGGTCGTCCAGAAGTTGATGCCGAACAATCCTAACGCAGTTCCAGTCGTCCTTAAGTTCTTCAACAATTGCTTTAGCAAGCTGATTAGTCCCTTTTGAGCCGACAATATCAGTGTCATCGATACCTATGAAAATCATCATACACTCTTTTCTGATATCGGATTATGGTAACTCAATGAGATGGGATCTCATTCAAGATTTGCAACGATTCACTTCTAGAGATAAGTCGCTGAAAAAACTATGTTAAGAACCGTTTAATAAGATTGATACTATTTCCCCGAAAAGAAATGGACAACTGTGGCAGAAGAAAAGAAATCAAATTGCTTCAGATACAGTTTTGTTGATCAATCAAAAAGGTTTGAATAAAGTCTCGCACGGAAGTCATGCCACTCCTGATGTTTCTGAGAGTTCTCTTCACTTTCCACAAGCCGACAGGTCCAACTGTCCATTTGCCTCAAACGATCGGAGATCAACTTCACGATATTGATCACGATTTTGTGAGAGATTCCAGGATGACTGACTTGAAGCTTATCGAACTCTTCACGAGACATACAAACTGTTTCAGTATCCTCAATGGCTCGCACAGTTGCCGAATGTGGAACCGTCTCAAAGAATGACATCTCACCGAATAAGCTGCCTGGTTCGAGTTGTGCTAGATTGCCTTTTGTGTCTCCGCAATCTTTCAGGACATCGCACTTCCCGCGGAGGATTAACCACAGACCTTGGTACTGAAGCCCTTCTGTTAGAATTTCATCTCCGTCTGAAAAACCCCTGAAGCCAACATAATCTCCAAGAATATCAATTTCAGAAGGTTCGAGATTTTCAAGGATTTTGCATTCTTTAAGCTCACCTCTGTATTCTTCCATCTTAGTCGGGGACATCATTCCTACCTGCTAAATATCAGTTGATAACTAACGCAATAAAAAACATACGAAATCACAATAGTATGTAATGAATCAATTTCTCAGAGTCGTGATTTTTATGTGGTCATGAATTTCAAATTCCGCCAAGAACAGTTGCCCTGCCAACGCGACCGATACCTAAAATATACGCTGCAATTCGTGGGGAAACACTTTTTTCATCAGCGATTTTCCAGACACGGTCAAAACTATCAACCATGATCTTCTCGAGTCGCTTGCGAACTTCTTCGATTTCCCACTTAAAGTGCTGACGATTCTGCACCCACTCGAAGTAACTCACTGTGACACCACCTGCGTTTGCCAGAATATCAGGAATGACCAGAATCTCTTTTCGCTCAAAGATGTCATCTGCTTCTGGAGTGGTCGGGTTGTTCGCAGCCTCGACAATTAACTTTGCACGGACATCATGGGCATTCTCGCCTGTTAAGACGCCGCCAATCGCTGCCGGAATTAAGACATCAACATCAGCAGCCAGCAAAGTTGCATTGTCGATATTTTCTGAATTCAAAAACCCTTCGACTTTTTTGTGTTCTTTGATGAATTTCATGAGCTCGGGAATATCAAGCCCATCTTGATTTCGAATCCCGCCATAAGCATCGGAGACAGCGATAATCTTCGCCCCCATTTCATGCAGAATCTCAGCTGCGAAACTCCCTACGTTCCCAAAACCTTGAATCGCAATCCTTGCCCCTTCTACGGGTTTGTTCATCTTAAGTAGAGCAGATCTAGTGACAATTGCGGTTCCGCGACCAGTTGCTTCTTCGCGACCATCAGCACCATGCAGTTCCACGGGCTTGCCTGTCACACAAGCTGGGTTGTAGCCATGGTACTTTTCATACTGATTCATAATCCACGCCATAATTTGAGCATTCGTCCCCATATCCGGAGCAGGAATATCTGTATCAGGACCGAAGATGTCGTGGATCTCATCTACAAACTTGCGGGTGACACCTTCCAGCTCCCGTGGAGAGAGTTTCGAAGGATCAATCGAAATTCCACCTTTCGCACCTCCGTACGGGATGTTGACAACCGCAGTTTTCCAAGTCATCAAAGATGCTAACGCGAGAACTTCACCTGCATCGACTTCTGGATGGAAACGGAGCCCGCCCTTCATGGGACCACGCGATTTATCGTGTTGAATTCGATAGCCAATAAATGTCGAAATTTGCCCATCGTCCATTTCCAGGGCAATTTGAACTTTCACTTCTCGCTGAGGAGTTTTCAGCAATTTGCTCATATTGTCCGAAATGCCCATGACCTCGGCAGCGCGATTAAAATAGCGTTCCGCGGTTTCGTACGAACTCATAGTGTACTCCGAATTTATACTGAATTGACCTCAGGAAAGTTCTTGCCTTGCTGAGGATAATGAACAATCGCGTTGAGGACTAGAACAGTCTGAAAACGAAACGATCTCAAGAAGATTCAAATCCCAAATTTTGATTTGACTCATTGTCGACATACAATTAGAGGTGCAAATTTTGGCAATCTTTGAAACAATGGAAGTCATGGTCGCTCGTGATATAACTGATATTGAATAGCAGATTTACAGAAACCGCAGACAATGATATCCCAACTTGCTCAAATGACCGATTCCTATGAGCCTGTGGACTCGACGATTCCCGCAGAAGAATTTGCCTACGAGCTCTCGTATTGGCAATGGTTCTGGTGGATGAGTTCCGGTTGGATGGGCACTTTCTACTTTGTCTTCTTAATCTGGATGTTAATCTATTGCTTGAGACACGATCCTGAACGGTACCTCTGGATGTGGGTCATCATTGTCCTCTGGCCATTTGGACCATTTATTTATTTCATCGCCCGCTGGTTGCCGAGTAGTCAAATACGGATGCCGGCATTCACTCATCGCTGGACCAAACAGCGAGAGATACGCCAACTTGAAACGGCAGCTATCCAGATTGGCAACTCTCACCAGCATGCCCAATACGGTGACGCACTGAAATCAGTTGGAAAGCATGAAGAAGCTTTGGCAGCGTATGAGAAAGCACTCAATAAAGAGCCGACCAGCCTCCCTGCTTTGTGGGGCGCGGCAACGATGGAGTTCAAGCTAGAGAAGTACGACTCTGCGAAAGTGCATCTGGAACAGGTTTTAGCTATTGAAGAAGGGTATAAATTTGGCGACGTCTCTTTGTTATACGGAAAGACTCTTCGAGAGCTGGGGCTGAAGGATGAAGCTCGATTGCATTTGGAGAAACATACAAAGAAATGGCGACAACCCGAAGCGATGTATGTGCTGGCAAATTTATACGTCAACAATGAGCAACCCGATCAAGCAAAAATTGCACTGCAAAACTTGATTATTGATCTTGATTCCAGCCCCAAAGCAATCGCCAGAAAACATGTCTTCTGGAAGAGCCGCGCGAAGAGGTTACTTCGCAAGCTTTCTTAAACAACTGTTTTGCCGGACACTTCAAGTGTCCGGCAAAACAAACGCAATTTCATGAGAGTCTTCCTTGAGTGAAGAAGCAAATTCAAGTCGATTGAAAATCCCCAAGTCCAGGCGTCTACGTAGCTCCCTGGACTTCGCAGAAACTTATGCGCTCAAACATAAAGCTGGGAATGCCTACCTTTTAATTTTCGCGGCACGCAATGAAATCGGCAGCACACGTATCGGTTTAAGCGTCTCTAAAAAGAATGGAAACTCAGTCGTAAGGCACCGGATTCGGCGACTTCTTAAGGAAGCCTATCGACTGGAGCAACATGCCGTTCCCGAAGGACTCGATTTGATTCTCATTCCGCGACCAAACTCGGGAGCGACAATCGATGACTATCGAAACGCGATTGTTTATCTCTCGAATAAGCTGCAACAAAGGATTCCTCAAGAATCTTGAGGAGACAAGCACGCAGCGCCAGCAAGTGAGTCGCGAATCACTTCTCATCGCTCTTTGGTTTTGCTTCGATTTGGTCAATCGTCTTTTGAATCATGTCTTTGTAGCGATTGCTTTCGGTGCTGTTTCTTAGTTCGAAAAGAGTTGGGAGAGCCTCTGTTGCTTCTGGTCCGATTTTCCCGATCAGGAAAATTGCATAGTAACCCTTTCTACGATCTTCAGACTTCAGACCTTCGATGAGAACAGGCAAAGCACCTGGTCCGGCGTCATCAATTGCCCGTAGTGCTCCTTTTGCCGCTGCGACATCTTCCTCGCTACTCAAAAGTTGAAAGAGTTTCGGGACAGCCACCTTCGCATCTGAACCAATCTCAGCCAGTGCAGTGATCGCATCTCGGCGAACGAGCCAGTCGTCATCGTTTAATAATTCATTAAAGACGGGGACCGACGCGGCATGATTCTCCTCAATGGCAGCCAGGCAACGTGTCGCTGCCGCTCGGATTTCTGATCGAGGATTCTGTAGTAATTTTGTAACTTCGGGAATCGCAATCTTGCCTGTTGTCCCTAAGGTTTTGAGTGAGTCGATGCTGGCAAGCACGACTTCAAAGTTCTCATCACTCAGCCTCGCCTGCAACGCGCCTGCGAGTTGTTCGTTCTTCGAACCTATCGTTCCTAAGGCAATCGCGGCTTGTTGACGGACGACATACGAATCATCTTCAAGAGCCGTCATCAAATCCGCTTCCGCTGCGACCGCTGATTGACCGATGCTGCCTATCGTCTTCGCTGCCGCTGCTCGAACAGCCAAATCATTATTTTTTAGAGCGTTCTGGAGAGTTTCGATAAACTCCTCAGCGATCTGCGGCGAAGACTGCAAAGCGTTGAAAGCCTCGACACGAACAATCAGCGATTGATCTCCCAAAGCTGTTTTCAAATAGATGACTCTTTCTGCTTCGGGTAGACTCTGGAAGAGAGGAGACGCCAGCACTGCGGCTCGAATCTCTGCATCTGGATCTTCCAATTTCTTGACGAGCATCTTTTGAGTTTGAGGATCGAGATCTTTGATCATTCCGAAAGCAGTAACTGCGGCTAATCTTGGCTCTTTAGAATCATCTTGCAAACAGGCTTTGAGTCCATCCATTGCCTCATCTGGAATAACTTTCAATTTCGCAAACGCAAAGGCAGCACAAGCCCGGACAGCAACTTGATCGTGCTGCAATGCCTTGACTAGTTCCGGCACAGCAACTGGTCCAATTTCCGAAATAATTTCTGCCAGACTCTCGATTGATGAAGAACTGTTGACGGATTGTGCCAAAATTTGCGGAGCGGCGATCATCCCGATCTTGCTGAGAGATTCTCGATAGACTCGATTCTCTGGGTCGTTTTTCAGCGCTCCTAATAAGTCAGGCACGGCTAACGCAGCAAACTCACCCATTGCTCCCAAACCTAAAGCCCCTGCACTGCGAATTTCATCGTCTGTGCTTTTCAACATCTTATTGAGTCGAGGGACTATCGATGTGGCATTGGCTTCCATCTTCTTCAGTGCAAAGACAGCACTGGTCTGAGTTTTTTGGTCCTCATCTCGAAGAGCAATAAGGAGAAAATCGAGTATTTTGTCTTTGTCGTCTCCTGAGGAGACTAACGAAATCAATGTCGCGGCACGCACTTCAGCATCTTCGTCATCGGCTAACTCAATGAGACGTTGACGAGTCTCTGACGAGAGAGGAGCAAATTTCCCCAGACTCGATGCTGCAATTTGTCGGACTGCAGCGCGATCATTTGTGAGAGCTATCGACAAATGGTTTTCGGCAGGATCTCCTAATAAGGACATCGCTTTGACGGCTGCAATTCTGACGTTTTCTTCTGAGTCATTAAGTGCTTTCGACAATTCTGGAAGAACCTCTGCTGAACTCTCTTTCATCCCTGAATATGCTTGGCAAACTGCGACTCTCGCTTCTCGATTTGGATCCTGAGACTTCTTTTGAAGTTCCGGAATTGCGGCTTTGCCAATTGCTCCTACAGCCCAAGCTGCGCGATACCGTTTTTGATCGCTGCGATGTGAGAGACTTTGGATCAAAGCCGGAATCGCTTCGGCGGCATCAGGTCCGATT